>JAITVS010000284.1 GCA_031285685.1 Tannerella sp. | reverse complement strand
CAATAAATCGGGTAATATCTGGCGATACCGTCCGGAATCTCAACGATTTGAAAAGTTTGGTGTGATACCTTCAAATATATTGTCGCTCATAGATTCGGAGAGGTATGATATATATTGTGATTCAAGAGGTATTACCTGGATTTCCACATTCGGAAACGGATTGTTTGCTATCGAGAAAACAGGTCAGGTAAACCATTTTACTGCGGAGAACAGTGGGTTGAATACGAATTACTTATTGTCGGTATCAGAAGATAATTCGGGTGAAATATGGGTTGGTACGGAACATACCGGAATATCCAAAATTTCCCTGACAAAATATTATAACCAGGTATTTTTCCCTAATCCGGAGAAAACGGAGAGTGCCGACAAAACAATCAGAAGTATTTATGAAAATCATTCAAACGGAGATCTCTGGATTGGTACAAAGAGTGGAGAAGTATATCTGTTCGATGAAAATTTTTCAATGAAAAAGTCTTTCTCTCTCCGGGAGGGGGTTCCTTACTGTATAACGACGGATACATCCGGAAATGTCTGGATTGGAACAAAAGGAAATGGTATTCTGATTATTCCGGAAAATGGTAACTCTTTGAATAAAGCTCATTCTTTATTACTGGCTGATGATAATAACACAGGCACGAATAATATTTATTCTATTCTCTGCGACCGGAAAGGAAGAATGTGGATCGGTTCGTTCGGCGGAGGATTGTTTTTATGCGAACATGTGAATGGTATTTCTCGGATTATACCGTTTCCATCTGTTTCGGGCAGGCAGAAACAGATCCGGTGTATGATTGAAGATAGCGCCGGGTTGATTTGGGCGGGAGGTGAAAATGGGGTTGTGGTGTTTAACCCTGATAGTCTGATTGATAATAACGAACAGTTTCGTTGGTTCCATTATGATAAAAGCAATCCCCGGTCATTGAATAACAATGTGGTCAAGGCTATTTTTGAAGATAGCTGTGGGCGAATCTGGGCGGGAACCGGAGGAGGGTTGAATATGGCCGTAAAGGATTCATCGGCGGGAAATATTGAGTTCAAACATTACACTTCGGAAGACGGATTAGTAAACAATATGGTCCAGGCGATTCTCGAGGATGAGAATCAGGCGCTATGGGTAAGTACCGAAAGCGGCATTTCAAAGTTCGATGTTACCAGTGTTATTTTTGAAAACTATAATTTTCCGGATTCATGGGAGAGTGAGTTGTTTTGCGAATCATCGGCAGTTCGGCGAAAAAAGGGAGAACTGTTGTTTGGCAGCCATAACGGAATGTATATATTTAATCCTTCTTCATCTGAAAACAGAACTTCTGTGTCACCGGTTATGATCACAGGGCTAAGTATCAATGGCATTCCTGTCGGGCCGGATTCGCCGGATTCACCTTTAGCCGGAAGCATTACCGGAACACAGAATATCAGGCTTGAAAATGGGCAAAATTCGTTCAGTATCGAGTTTTCGTCCCTGAATTTTCAGAACAGTCACTCCGGTAGATATACCTATATTCTGGAAAATTATGATAAAGAATGGAACCCTGTTACACAGTACAATGTGGCAACGTACAAAAATATACCGGCAGGCGAATATGTGTTTAAAGTAAAGAATTATAATAATCCCGGTAAGAGGGATTCTCAGGAAGCGCAATTGGGCATATTAGTGGTGCCTCCGTTCTGGAAATCGACGGAAGCTTTTATTTTATATATTGTTTTATGCGTAATTATTACTTTTTTCTCGGTAAGGCTGGTCGTCAAAATGAACAAATTGCATAATGAAATAGAGATAGAAAAACAGTTAACGGAATTTCGCCTGCGTTTTTTTACCAATATATCACATGAATTCCGTACGCCTCTGACCATTATCCGCGGGAGCATAGAAAGCATAAATGCTTTGGATTCTCTGTCGCTTACATTAAGGAAACATGTAAAAACACTGGATAGAAGCTCTTCCAAACTGATGCGCCTGATTAACCAGCTACTGGAGTTTCGTAAAATGCAGAACGACCGGATGGAGTTACGATTGGAGCATACTGATGTTGTTAGCTTTATGAGGGGGATCTTTGATATGTTTGCGGAAACAGCCGAAAGAAAACGGATACAATTCACGTTTTTATCAGACAGGGAGTCGAAAATGATCCTTTTGGACAGGGAGAAAATGGAAAAAATAGTTTTCAATCTGCTGTCGAACGCATTTAAACATACCCCTGATGATGGAAATGTAGCGCTGAATATCGCATTTGAAGCCCATGACGACTTATTTGTTTTATCCGTTTCGGATTCCGGTATCGGTATACCTCCGGACAAAGAACATCTGCTATTTGTCCGTTTCGGACAGATTAATTATTCATCATCAGGCATAGGAATAGGCCTGCATCTTACATCCGAGTTTACCTGTCTCCATAAAGGGAAAATAAAATATGAAAAATCAGAATGGGGAGGCGCTCGTTTTATCGTGTCGATTCCAGCTTCTATTGATAGTTATAACCCGGAAGATATTGTAGATTCAGGTGATTATCCGGAAATTTCGGATGTGATGGATATGTCCGGGATCATGGAATCTTCCGGTAGTATAGGGCCATCTGATACGATCGGATCATCTGTTGTCGCGGATTTCGCCGTAGCAGATAATGTTGGAAAAGAGTTGGAAGATCCGGAAAGGGTCGCATCAACCTTAAAATACAAAGTGTTGATTATTGAGGATGATGAGGAAATCCGTTTGTTTCTGGAAGATCAGTTAGATAAATTATTTGTCATTCAAACGGCCCGGGACGGGTTGACAGGTTGGGATACGGCTATGCGTGAACAACCGGATCTGATTGTTTGCGATGTGATGATGCCGGGAATGAATGGGTTCGAGGTTACGCGAAAGTTAAAATCGGATTTTCAGACCAGCCACATTCCTATTATTATGCTAACAGCCCATTCATCGATGGAACATCAATTGGAGGGGATAAATGCCGGAGCTGATGCTTATATTATTAAGCCGTTCAGCACGAAATACCTGATATCGCGTATCGTAAAGCTTATCGAGCAGCGGGAGAGGCTGCAGGATAAATTTGCTCATGAGCCGAGCATGGCACAAACGATAATCTGTACATCCAATAAAGACAATGAATTTATCGGGAAAGTACATTCCATCATAGAAGAACATCTGGATGATGCAGACTTTTCGGTCGATGATTTTTCAAAAGCAGCAAATATGGGAAGGACTATTTTCTATAAAAAAATAAAAGGGATAACGAACTTTTCACCTAATGAGTATCTGCGTATTATACGATTGAAGAAAGCAACCGAGTTATTGAAAGCAACCGAGTTTAATATTTCAGAAATCGCCTATAAAGTAGGCTTTAACGATCCGTTCTATTTCAGTAAGTGTTTTAAAGAACAATTCGGAATGAAACCCACGCAGTTCCGGGAAAATGAGAAAAACAAAGGAATTGTTTAAAAGTTGAAGGCAGGCTGCACCTCGAAAATAAAAATAAATAAGTTTATTTTGTATTTTACTCGGCTTGCACTACCTTTGTTGAAAATTAATTTTTTTGAAAATATGGCAACAGACACAAATCAAATCATTAAAGGTGCAGAAACAAAAATGTCTTCTGCCATTGCTTATCTGGATGATGAATTGGCGCGTATCCGTGCCGGAAAAGCAAATCCGAAGATTCTGGATAATGTACGGGTCTCCTATTATGGGCAGATGACCCCGCTGACCAGTGTTGCATCTGTTAACACGCCTGATGCTAAAACCCTGCTGATTACTCCATGGGAAAAACCGTTAATTAAAGAGATTGAAAAAGCGATCCTTAACTCGGATGTGGGTATCACACCTGAGAATAATGGTGAGGTGATACGTCTCGGTATTCCTCCGCTGACGGAAGAGCGTCGTCGTGATTTGGCTAAACAGGCAAAGCAGGAGGCTGAGAATGCTAAAATAAGCGTTCGTAATACCCGCCGGGAGGTGATTGACGTTTTGAAGAAATCGGTAAAAGACGGTGTTCCTGAAGATGTAGCAAAAGATGCGGAAGAGAAAGTTCAGAAAATTCATGATAAGTTTATCAAACAGATTGACGAACTCTACGCTGCGAAAGAAAAAGAAATCATGACTGTCTGATGCACGGTCTTGTCGTTAAAAACACAGGAAGCTGGTATACGGTTCATACGGACGACAGACGTTCTGTTGAATGTAAGGTAAAAGGATCTTTTCGCCTGAAGGGCATCCGAAGTACAAGTCCTGTTGTGATTGGCGACCGTGTCGAGATTGAAGAAAATAATGAAGGGACGGCGCTTATCATAAAGATTGATGAGCGCCGTAACTATATGATCCGGCGCGCCTCGAACTTATCGAAAGAATCGCATATCCTTGCTGCAAATATTGATCTGGCTGTACTCGTTATAACAATCAACTATCCTTCTACCACTACCGTTTTTATTGATCGTTTCCTTGCCACAGCTGAGGCTTATCGTATTCCCGTACAACTTGTATTCAATAAAGTAGACCGTTACGACGAAGAGGAACTGGAATATCTTGAGGGGCTTATTAATCTATATGAAACGATCGGTTATCCCTGTTTAAAAATGTGTGCTGCAACGGGTGAGGGGATGGATACTTTCAGGCAGATACTTTCCGGGAAAATAACGTTGATGTCCGGACACTCCGGGGTCGGTAAATCGACAATTATAAACAAACTTTTTCCCGATGCAAATCTGAAAACCGGTGGTATCTCCGAATATCATAAGAAGGGCATGCATACAACCACGTTTTCGGAAATGATACCGCTTCCGGACGGAGGATACCTGATAGACACTCCCGGCATTAAAGGTTTCGGGACAATAGAAATGGAAGGCGCCGAAGTGGCCCATTATTTTCCTGAGATCTTTAAGTTTTCCGCAGATTGCCGTTTTAATAACTGTACACACAGCAATGAGCCGGGATGTACTGTCATTAAGGCTGTTGAGGAGCATTATATCAGTGAATCGCGCTATAAAAGTTACCTTAATATACTTGAAGATAAAGACGAAAACAAATATAGAGAGGCGTATTGATTTTTTTCATTACTGTGTCATCTCATTGGGGTTTGCCGATTTTCCGTTCCGGTCGAAAATGCTTTTTTCATTGTCTTTCTCTGCGATGATATATTTATAATCAATATCATCATATTCCAATGGGATGATCAGTTGTCCCGTGTGATCGATCATTCCTTTTTTATCATCTTTTTCCACAAGGAAAGTCAGATCATTCAATTCCTCGATGTCGTCGTAAATAACAGGAGTGATTTCTCCGGAAGAGTAGTGATATAGTCCGTATTTATCGTTTTTCCTGACAAGGAAAACTCCTCCGTTGATATATTCGATATCATCGTAAACCGGTTGGATGATGATATTTCCCTTTTTATCTTTTATTCCGTAAAATGTATTGTTATCCGAGTCTTCGTCAAAGTATTCAAATAGATCTTCGTCGATATGAATATTTCCGTAGAGTAAAGGTTTGCCTGAATTTGTCAGTCCTTTTGCCTTTTCAACAAGCTGTATAAATTCTTTCCGGAAACCGTCTTTGTCTTCTCCCATGGCGGATTTGGCCGGCTTGATGACATCATCGTAAGTTGTATTTCCTATAAATCCCGAGTTGCGTAGTAGTTGTGCGAACATCGCTACGGACGATGCAAACCGGAAATTTTCATCGGGTTGGTTGTTTATATTGAAGATGACAGGAATGGAAGTCTGTTTGCTTTCCTCTTTGTCCGGTAATTTGTAGCGAAGTTTAACCGTAAGCAGTTCGTCGGAATATGTCCGGGTAGCGGGATCTGTTTTCTCCTCGGGCCGGATGATTTCGAATGCGGAATCAATGCCTGCCGGAATGATTTCGTATAAAGCCGTGACCGTATGTCCGGCCCCCATTTCTCCGGTGTCTTTTGTGTCGTCATTGAAGTCCTTGTCATCCAGCAGCCTTGTTTCGTATCCGATTAAGCGGTAAGCCTGTACTTTTGCCGGATTAAATTCTACCTGTAACTTTACATCTTTCGCGACAGTGTATAATGTTCCTGTTTCATTGACCAGTACGCGTTTTGCTTCGGAGATATCGTCGATATAGGCATGATTACCATTTCCTTTCTGAGCAAGTATCTGCATCCGGTTGTCTTTGTAATTTCCCATGCTGTAACCCAGAACGGATAGGAAAACCCCGGATTTACGTTGTTCTTCGATCAACATCTCCAGCTGTTTTTCGGAAGAAGGGCCTACATTGAAATCTCCGTCCGTACACAGGATAATACGATTATTCCCGCTTTTTATAAAATTTTCCTTTGCGATTTTGTATGCGAGTAATATACCTTCTCCCCCGGCTGTGGAGCCTCCCGCTTCCAGATTCTCCGATGCCGTTTTGATCTTCTTTTTGTTTTTACCGGAAGTGGAAGGCAGGACAACGCCGGCGCTTCCGGCATATACTACAATGGCAACCTTATCTGCCGGACGCAGATTTTCCACCAGCATATTTAAAGATGATTTAACCAGATCCAACCGGGTAGGGCCGTACATGGATCCCGAAACATCTATCAGGAAAACAAAATTAGCGGCAGGTAATTCCTTTTTTAGTAATTCACGGGTTTTTATTCCGATACTGAACAGGAGATGAGATGGATTCCATGGGCATACACCGGTTTCCGTGCTGATTGCAACCGGCTCTTTATCGGTTGGTTGTTTATAATCGTATTTGAAGAAGTTGATCAAGTTCCTCTGTGCGGATGGCGTCACGCGGCGGAAATAATCCTTTGTTGAGAAAGCGGTGTATGTTTGTGTAAGAGGCGGTGTCCACATCGGCAGAAAAGGTGGAAAGCGGTTCTTTTAATGGTGATTTGAATTTATTTTCTCCGAAAGCGGTATATTCTTCTTCCGGTAAATAATCATATGGGCTTTTTGCCAGCGAAACAGTGCTGCTTTTACTTGATTGGGTGACTGTTCCATAAGCAATGACAATACTTTCCGATAGTATAATCTTATCGTTTTCCAATGTAATATTGTAATGTTTTTTTCCGGGCTCAATTTTTATTTCCTGTGTTTTGTATCCGATATAAGAAACTACCAGTATATCGCCAGGATCTACCTGGAGAGTGAAATTTCCATCAATATCGGTGATTGCTCCGATCGTTTTTCCTTTCAGTATGACAGAGCATCCAATTACCGATTCATTGTTTTCGTCCGTAATGGTACCTGTAATAGTTTCAGACTGTGCCATTGAGGATATACTGAAAACAAGCAGTATAAAGAATGTAATGAGGGTCTTTTGAAGATGTTTCATGTAGCTCGTTTTGTTTAAATAAAGATATTTTATTTATAGATGTGAATATAAATATTTTTCCATAAATAAACAAGTTATTGTCCGCAAAACAACTATTATGTTCCGACTTTACAAATAAAAAATGAGGAGAAATATACGAGATATCCTCCTCATTTACTTAAGCTTGCAAAAACTGCTCTTTTTAAAATTTATTATAGTTTTGCCAGTAGATTAAAACGAATGTTTTTAAACTATTTTAAGACATCTAATAATATTTTATCTAATACATTATCATACATTTCTCTTTTCCGGATTATTTCATTTAGATTTTATCACTTCTTTTTTCAACGTTAAGATATTTGAGATATTTATACAAAGTTCGGGAGGATATATTAAGTATTTCACATATTTCGCGAGTAGAATAATCATCAGAATTATAGAGTTTTTCGGCTCTTTTGGTGGTGACTTTAGTTTCATCAGAAAGTCCTGGTTTCCGGCCAATAATAAGACCACGCTTTCTGGCAGCTTCAATTCCTTCTCTTTGCCGTTGACTTCGTAGATCGTTTTCAAGTTCAGCCAATAGGGCAAACGCCCACATAAGTATTTTTCCATTCGGTGTCGATGTGTCCACATCAATTGATGTTACTTTCAAAATAACATTACGATCATTTAGAAGCTTTACTGCTTGAAATATATTGTACATAGTCCTCCCAAGTCGATCAAAAGCCCAAATGTAAAAATGTCTCCAGGTCTCAACAACTCTAATGCTTTTTCAAGTTCCGGGCGCTTTTTTAAAGCAGACTGTTTTTCAATAAATATTTTCTCGCATCCAGCTTTTTCGAAAGCATCAATCTGCATCTGCAAATTTTGACCACTACTACTTACACGTGCATATCCTATTTTCATTTTTTATTTCTTCTAAATTCATATGGATTGATTGGGTTATTATCAACCCATAATCCTATTTTATTCTCCCTGGCTTCTTTTTCAGCATGTATATAGTTTTTTGTATCATCAAAATAACTGTAATGTCATGCCATGCCAGCTTTAAGCATTTCTAAGCCGACATCTTCAACCGAATCGGTTTTAACTTTAGCAACGGTTCTACTGTATTTGTCTATGCTTTCAACCTGGATAGTGACCTCTTTTCCTGCAATTAAATTAGCTAAGTATAGCCTTGACTTTTCACTGAAAGCTTGTTTTGCCTCTGGCGCATCTATACCATAAAGCCTTACTCTTATTTGTTCATTATTATTAGACAACAGGGTAAAGGTATCTCCATCAGCAACCCTTACTACTTTTCCTGTAATTTCAGTTTGAGATGTAAGAGATAAACAAGTCAACAATCAGAAGATAATAAATATGTATTTTATGATGCTTATTTCTTTTCAATAACTTAATTAAGTACATTAATTGCTTTTCTTGTCTCCCTAATTAAATATTATTTTCCACTTTTATAGTCTTTATAATATTCTTCTGAAAGATGTTCTTTCATCCATTCGTTCATTCCAATGTCATTTCGTTCATTTACATATCTCGTAAACGGGAACATGTTTTTACACTGATCAAATTCCTTTGTTTCCATATCTGCTTTGATATTTGCCGGTAGCCCCTCTAACCATTCCTGATAATAAACTTTCAATGTTTCATTATTTGTTGTAGATGTTGCAAGCTGATGATAGATATATGCCGCATTTCCTATTCGGAAAATTCTTGCATGAAACTCTTTTTCGTTTTCAGGACAATTTCTCAAAAAATCTTCCTGTTTTTTTTTGAAGTCGTGAATTTGGATGTTGCATAATAATTAGAATTATATTGATTCTCTAAGCTTTTCTATCTTTCTTTTATTTGAGTAATAGTAGTGATTGTATATTTTTCCATAAACATAATCAAGATGCCTCTCTTCTTTTGTAATTGGCATTTCACAAAACACTTTCGTTCTTTCCTATTATTCCATTTCATAGAATCAATTGTTTTACTTAATTCTACTTTAACAGATTAAAAAAACGAGCGCAAAAGTCAGGACAAACACATTCAATTATTTGGCATTCAAATGATTAATTAGTATATTTGCGGTATGGATAGAAAAGCAAAC
>JAITVS010000220.1 GCA_031285685.1 Tannerella sp. | reverse complement strand
CTGTTCCTGTCTGGCTTTTCTTCTTTCACCGGTTACAATCGGAACTACCGTTGCATGGATATGTGGTGTCTGTTCGTCCATGTGCAGGACGGCGGAGACGACATTCTCGTTCCCCACCTCTTTACGCAACCAGTCGAGGCTGTCCCTGCACCAGTCATCCAACTTACCTTCGTCTTGGATGCGCTGCATCTGTTCGGGGCTTCCCGTCATAATGAAACGGATTGCTCGGACTTGGTTATGGCTAATCTTTCGGGCGATCTCCGCATGTTCAATCCGGTATTGAATGGCTTCGGTACGGTTCTTAACGCCATCGGGAAACTCTATCAACTCCCGGTTCAAATGTGTGCGGTCTTTATCCGCATTGGATGGATTGACCGTCCTCTCGATATGGGAGCTTATCGGGGCATCGTTGCCTGCTCCCTTTTCTAAATGAAGTACTGCGAATTTTGCCATTGCGATATTTTGAATTACTTTTGAAATTGAAAAATTGATTGATATTTTTTCATCCGACTTCCTTTCAGGGAAGTCTTCGGGGAGTCAAGAGGGGGCACCCCCCTCTTGCTTATTGGGGTGTTTTTAGTGTAGATTTATCGGAGCGTGAAGAAAACACCCTAATAAGCTATGGCGTTTTGTAAAACGTCCCTGTGGCATCGCCCGCCTACAACTTGAATCCCTTACGCACCTGCTTCTTCGGAAGCAGTTTTTTACTACACAGATAGTCGTTCATATCCTTGTGCTTTGCGTAACATTCCGATTGGTCGGTAACATTCGGGTAACAGGATTTCAATTCCTGAGCTGCACGTTTCCCCGCCTCGTCACTGTCCAAAAAGGCTATAATACTTCTGTATGCAGTAAGAGTGTTTTTCACTTTAGCCAAATTACTCAATGAATTGAGGACTATAACATCGGCTTTGGGTTGATGCCAATTCTTCATTGTCAGGAATGAAAGATAATCCATAAAACCCTCAAACAGTTGGCAGGTATCATTGTTTCCTGCCTTTATGGTTGTGGTATCTTTTGAAGTACAGCCTTTGAAATATTTATTCCGAAGCTCGTAACCTCCGTTATCGTTCTTGAAACCTACGGCAAAATAAGGTTTACTGTTTACACTGTAATGGACTTCATGACAATGCAGCCGTGCAATCTCAATGTCTATACATCGTTCATGTAGATAACCGATTAAACTCGGATTAGCAAGTATGCCGACTTTGTGAATGGCAATTCTTTGTTGTTGTGATGTTTTCTGGATAACTTCTTTTTCCTTTTGAAAAGAAAAAGGATGTGTACCGGTAATTTTCTGTTCTAATAATTGCATAGCTTTACCATTGGAACAATTTTCGATACGCATAACAAGGTCTATGAGTGTCCCACCTTCACCTGTTCCGTAATCTATCCACAGGTTTTTATCGTAATCCACTTTCATGCTTGCGTTATGATCTTTCCTGAATGGGGAATGATACATGGCATAAAAGCCGTTGTCCTTTGCCGGATAAATGTTAGAACCGGCGAGATAGTCCCGAATTGGGAATTTATTGATTATTTTTGAGTCCATAGAATTTAATGCTTAATTGTCGTTAATAGATTTTTTCTTTCACGGGAGTAGTCTAATACCGTAATAATAACTTTACTTTATTGTGCGTATATAGAAAACGAGGTAAAGTAAAGTGCTTCCGCTCCCCTCTGTCGGAAGCTTTACTTTACTCCATTATCTATGCGCGCGAAGCATAGTAAAGCCTTTTAGTAATTGAATTGGGGATTGAAACTGTATTTCCTTGCGGTATCTTTTATTATCATCCGCTTGTTCTCCAAAAATTTCTTCAACTTCCCAAGTTTATTCTCTCCATACTCGCATCCAATTGCAGAATATCCACGTTTGAGTGCATCCATCAGGTCATTATAGCCGTATGATTCCGATTCCGAGAAAGTGGCTTCCAATGCCTGCCTATGCTGTTCCTCTTTTAATTCGGAGTAATTGAAGTGCTTGGATTCGCTATTCTTATTACTGAATGTGTAATCTACTACCAATTCGGGCAAGGCATCATCATTGATGCGGAATGCGAACGGCTGAAAGTCCATTGCTCGGATATGAACAGCCTGAACGGTGCTGATGTCGTTATCAAATTTATCTTTGGCGACTTCTAAAACCGTTTCGGCTTTGTTGTTCAACTCTGTTCCGATATGTCCTCGTGCGTTCTCGTCTGCTTTGTTTTGGTGCAGAATAGTGTGGATATGAATTTGTCGCTCATCCGTCCATTGCATCAACTTTGATATAATCTTGGTTGATTCGCTCGGACTGTTGATGTCGTACACCATATCCCGAATACCGTCAATAATAACCAATCCCAAATTTTCAATACCATAAATGGCTTTTTCTACAATCGCTATCCGTATTTCAGGCGTATGCCTGCGCAGAGAAAGAAATTCCAAGTTTTCCGGTTCTTCATTCAAAGGAAGTCCTGCCATACGAACTATACGCTTCATTACCTTTTGACAATGGTAGGGGCTTTGCTCGGTATCTACATACAGAATTTTTTGCCGGTTTTCAGGCAATTCGGCATCATACTGCAAAACCGTTCCGTTCTTCAATGCAGCAGCTACGATAGCCGATACATTGAATGTTTTCTTACTCTTAGCTTTGCCAATGGATGCACTGAAATTTCCCAATGTACCAATGGGAGAGCCGTGTACACAGATAATTTCGGGTGCTGTAACATATTCACCTGTAAGTGTAAGGCGAGATGCCTGCCAAAGTATGGCAATTTCTTGATTTTTAGTTTGCTCTGTCATAACCTACTTTTTTAGAGGTTTATTAGACATCACATATTGTTGCGCCTCTCTCGCAATCTGCATTTGTGTTTTCACCGGATTTTGGCGTAGCCATTCTTCCAATTCTTCCCTTTCAAAATACAGCATTTTCCCCTGCGGTTTATAGTGGGGAATCAAGTTGCCTGACGTTAATTTATACAGGTAACTTTTCGACAGGTTGAGGAATTTACTCGCTTCTTCAAAACTGAGTATGTTCTTTACCGTAAAAACCATTTGTTCGAGTTCAGTGACTCGTTCTTCCAAATTTTTCATTCTTCTACAATTTATGTAATGGAACAAATGGAGTGTGCACCCTCCGTTATCTTGTAATCGATTACAGGGGCAAAGGTAAGTCGGTAAAAATCAGAAGGAATTGAACTATGTTTGAGGTATCAACCTATGCTCAATCTTTTTTCAGTTGTTTGATGTATTTGTCAATGATTTCCGAATTTTTAGGAGAAATGTATCTAATGTTATCGCAAGCTGTGGATAAGTCGCTGGCATTTAGATATTTTTCTTTCATTGGAGCAAGTATCAGATTGTTGTTTGCTATAACGGATTGCCATTCGTTAGTTATGTATCTACGCATATTTAATTCTACCATGAAATAGGCAAGTAAGCGGTTATTTTTTGATTTTAATGCTCCCGATAATCGGCAATAGAAAAAATCTTCGAGTATTTGAGGGGTTATTTCAGTAGTAAAAATATGAGCTTCATTTACACAATCAGCCAAAAGGCGGATTTCTTTGCCATTTAATTTACAATTAAACGGATTATCTTTCCCTACAATGGTTGGGAGAGGCGGGTCTTCTTGTGGTTTTGCAACTGTTTCTTCCACAACAAGCGGTTGTGTTAGTTTTTTTTCTGTTTGCTGCAAATCTTCCAAGTATTTGCTGCAAACAACCAGTTTGATAATAACGGAAAAATATGGTAGAGATTCATCATACACTGTCGGATTTTCAAAATACAGATTGTAGTCAAAACTTTCGGGGATAAAAGCAATGTATTTCTTGCGTACTTCCGGTAACAGATTTTCTATAAACGTAGTTTCCCAAATGAAGTTAGGTGTTTTCCAGTCGAAAGCAAAGGCTTTGAGAGCCGGAACTTGCTGATTCATGGATACGAGTTCTTCCGTTATCCTGAAAATTTCTTTCCGAATATAATCGGAGTGGTGTTCGGCATTGAGATATACCTTTTTCATGGAAAACGCTTCTTTAACTGCATCATAATCGTGTTTGGTGCATCTGTCAATGATGTTTTGAAGTAACTCAAACTGTTTTTCAATCATTTGCAATACATATTTGTGCTACAAAGATAATGATGAATAAGGCTTATTGCGTAAATAAAGGGGAAAATCAGAAGAAACTGATAAGATAATCTTAATAATGTCTAAAAGTCGTATTCCAAAAACATCGAAGTACACTTTATTTTTCCTTTCGCCAAACAGTACACTTTTAGTACACTTTCACAAAACATAAAACCATGATTTTCATTTGAAAATCATGGTTTAAAAGTACCCAGACCCGGGGTCGAACCGGGATGGAAGTGAATCCACTGGTGTTTGAGACCAGCGCGTCTACCGATTCCGCCATCTGGGCTTTTCGGTGTGCAAAAGTACATATTATTTCCGAAATACAAAGCCTTACTGCCTTTTTTTGTGCAAAAAATTTAATTATATTTTTTTTTAATCGAGAAAAGACGTTACTTTGTGTCATTATGTTGTATGTAATTTATTATTCTTTTTTGTATGGATAACAAAAACAATTATTGCGTCATCATGGGTGGCGGTATTGGCAGTCGCTTTTGGCCTTTTAGTCGAGAGGCTAAACCTAAACAGTTTCTCGATTTTTTTGGAACCGGACGCTCATTGCTCCAAATGACATTTGACCGATTTAAAAAAATTCTTCCGCAAGAAAATATATACATCGTTACAAATGAAGCGTACGACGAGTTGGTGCGAGAAAATTTACCGGACATCTCTTCTTCACAGATACTCTTTGAACCTATTCGACGAAATACGGCTCCTTGCATTGCATACGCCACATACCGTATTAAATCGATGAATCCAAACGCCAATATTGTTGTAGCACCATCCGATCATCTTATTTTGGATGAAGACGAATTTATTTCCGTTATCCGCAAATCGCTACATTTTGTAGAAAACAACCGCATTCTTCTGACACTTGGCATTAAACCGAGCCGTCCCGAAACCGGTTATGGCTATATTCAGGTGAGCGAAGAAAAAGTAAACGATGTGCCCAAAGTGAAAGTATTTACCGAAAAGCCCGATTTTGAATTGGCAAAAGTGTTTTACGAAAGTGGCGAATTTTTGTGGAACTCGGGTTTGTTCGTTTGGAATGTGGAAACAATCATGCAGGCTTTGCACGACTACTTGCCTGATATGACGGCCATTTTTGATCAAGGCACTGCCATTTTCGATACTCCTGCCGAAAAGGATTTTATTAACGATAAATTTCCGGCTTGCGCCAACATCTCCATCGACTACGGCATAATGGAAAAGGTATCCAATGCTTGCGTAATGGCTGCCGATTTCGGGTGGTCGGACTTGGGAACTTGGGGATCGTTGCACGAAATATCGGAAAAAGATGGTAATGCCAATGCCGGATTAATCGGAAACACAATGTTTGTAGATAGTTCGGATAACGTTGTTGCGATACCGAAAGGCAAATTGGCAGTTATACAAGGCATGGATGGATACATTGTTGCCGATTCGGATAACGTGCTGTTAATCTGTAAAAAGGAAGAAGAACAACGCATTAAAACATTCGTTGCCGACGCAAAAATTAAATTTGGTTCAGAATTTGTTTAAAATTTTAAGTCGATAAGTTATATATGAAAACACTATCCGGTATTACGCTATTGTTTTCGATGCTGTTTGCCCCAATGCTGCATTCTCAATCGTTGAATGAGGCTCGGGAATGGTATAAAGCTGGTGAATTTGCAAAGGCTTTGCCCGTATTTGAAAAGGAGTATACCGCCAAACCAACCGATGCCTCCCTCAATCAATGGTATGGCGTATGCCTTTACGAAACCGGCAAAGACCTGAAAAAAGCGGAAGAATGCCTGCATTTTGCCTCATCGAAAAATATTCCCGATGCCTCGTTGTATTTGAGGCGGATTTATACTCACACCTACCGCCTGAAACAAGCCGAAACAGAATTGGACAAATACGCTAAACTCAAAAAACGAGACAAAACGGCTATGGCTTTAGTCGAGAAAGAGAAAGCCCTACTTGCTTCGCTGAAAAAAGCGACCTCGCATAGCGAAGATATTCAAATTATAGACAGTTTGGTTGTAGATAAAAACGCATTTTTGGACGCATACAAATTGAGCCCGAGTGCAGGACAATTGATTATGCAAGCACCTGCAACTGCTTATGCTAACGAAAAAGCCACCAAAATTTATTATGCCAAACCCAACGAAAAAGGCCAAATCCGGCTGTTCTCGATGGAAAAACTGATGGATGCCTACGAAAATGAAAAGCCCCTGTCGGAAACTAATTTTGGCTTATCGGGCAGTCTCAACTACCCGTTTGTGTTGTCGGATGGAGTTACACTTTATTTTGCAGCCGATAACGATAGCTTGCAAAGAGGATACGACTTGTATGTAACCCGCTATAATACGAATAACGATACCTATTTGGCTCCCGACCGTCTGAATATGCCGTTCAATTCTATATTCAACGACTATATGATGGCGATAG
>JAITVS010000204.1 GCA_031285685.1 Tannerella sp. | reverse complement strand
AAGAAATCAACATGAACTTCATCTAAACGGAATCTGACACTGGCGAAAGGGTCTTTTTGCATCCAATCATTAGCAAGAGCGATGCGAACGACTTTCTTGAATATTTTCAGATGTTTGATTGTAGAATTGTTGTTACATCCTCTTTCTGTTTTCAGGTAAGTTTCATACTGGCGGATAAAATTCTCACTTAATTGGCTCAACGGAATATCATCTTTACCTAACTCCTGTTTCATAAACGCTTGCAGAAATTTCAAAGATGCATCAAACTTGTAGATCGTAGACGGTGAATATTCCGTATTAATAAGTTTCCGGCATCTTTCATTGTGTTCCGTATGGACTTCAACTAATGTTTTTCCTTCATCGGGCTTTATATTACCAAGAAAGATATCCTTTAAAATCTGTGCAGAAATAGGCTTGTTATCTATCTCCAAATCTCTATAGATCTGGTATAATTTGGATTTTACAGCATCAATATAGAGATTCAACTCTTGTGCCGCTTTATCTTTTCCTTTGCTTTTTTCTTTTGCCTGATTCCACAGAGAAGGCAACAGGCTTCCCTGCATTGTTAAAAGTACGGATTGCTTGCTTACTGTAATGCGCATGTAAACAGGCACTTCTCCGTTTTTTAGCACATTAGACTTTCTCAAATAACACACTAAGCTAAATGTAGCTCTGTTTTTGTTCACTTTTGTTTCCATAAACATGAATTTTTTGGTTGTAAAACTAATTTTTTTAACTCAAAATCCACCTATGCAAAACGTTGCAAATCAGAACATAAAAACCTTTTCAGTGACTTATCCGTGTACCTGTTTTTAAAAATGAGAATAGGTACACGAATAAGTCACAATTTTTTGCGGAAATCCGCTTTATTTTGCCTTTTTCGTATGTTTCAGGGATAAAAAAATCTCCGAAAACCTATTGATTTTCAGAGATTTGCTTTGTTTTTCGATTTTTATCAGTGCGGCTGAAGGGACTCGAACCCCCACGCCTCTCGGCACCAGATCCTAAGTCTGGCGCGGCTACCAATTACGCCACAGCCGCTAAATTCGGGGGCAAAGATATAAATATATTTTGATAAGTACCAACTATAGTCCTTTATTTTTGCAAAATAAAAATAAATTCAACAACATCTCACTCATTTATATATTCACTGTTGGTTACGGTTGGTGTCGCTCCTGCGGTCTTCTTTCTCAGGTATTCTATCGCTTCTTCTATTATCGTATCAATATTATTCAACTGGTCGCTTTCTTTGATATCGATTTTAATATCCGGGTCGATTCCGTATTCCGTAATTTCTTTTTGGGCATTCAACATCGGCGATGAGGAGAACCTCACGCTCCAGCCATTGGGTAGTTCCGAATGAAACGGCAATCCGCATCCTCCACCGGTTTTGTCGCCTATGATAGTAACCTGAGAGAACATCTTCATCTTGCCCACAAAATCATTCGTTGCACTGTAACAACTGCGGTTTGTAAGAACTGTCACCGGACGAAGCCATTTTATGCGTTTCGATGGCTCTAACTCTATCGGATAAGGTTCCGAGAAATCATTATGTCCGGTTCCGGTCTTATGCATTATATATCCGACAATTAGCTTTTCCAACATAAACCGGGATGCGATACGTTCGGAATAGGTGAGAGAACCTCCTGTATTATTTCGTACGTCAAAAATGAGACCTTTACAGTCTCTAAAATGCAGAAACATCTCATCCAGGTTAGCTTCTCCGACAGGAGTTGAAAAATCCCCATAATAAATATATCCGATGCTATCCCGTAAAACAAGATATTGCAATCCGCCGGCAATATTATATTCCGTACCCATATAACTCTTATGAACTACCGCATTGAAGTTATCAGGATAATCTTCATACCAGTTCCAGAAACGGGATGTATTAAATGTCGATATCAGATTGGTATGTCCATCCTCCAGTTCAGCAAGCATCTTACCTAAAGTATTAAACAACTGGTATTTATCCATCGTATCGGATATCTGAACATTATATTTATCATATACGTCATTCCAGTCTATATCTTTGTAGTCGAAAAAGCAGTAATGCTCATCTATCTGCTTCCAGAGAGCCTCAAAGTTAGTATGCGGATCCGTCGTATACTCTTCTCTTTCAAAACATGAAGCAAAAAAGAAGAATACACTCAATAACAGCAATACTGTACTATATCTTGTTATCATATGCCCCTCCATCAATAGTAAGCGCTGCGAAACAGATTACGTTTCCTCATTTCGCGTCCTCCGAATGCGACAAATTCTTTCACAAATCCCAGCATGAAATTATGAGAAATGATATACCGGTCAATCTCATTTACATCTGTGGAATAATAGGAGCCTAAATAACCTGCACGGACAGTCGTGTTGCCGACAGGAAAATCAAGAGTCAGATAATTCCGCATGGCAAACTTATTGTGAAAAGAATTAAAATTGAATATTTCCGCAGTATTACCTAAGCTGAATATCTCATAATAAGACTGGTCATATACCGGAGAGAAAAGTACGCCCATAAACGGAGTTTCAAACTGATATCGAATAGCAAGCGGAGACTTCTTTATCCGAAATTCATAGATCGCAATAAAAGAAAAATTCAGATCCACATCAGCATGTACCGTCATCGGATTATTTCCATTACGTGTATTGTAAACCATCCCCAACATTCCGTGAGCGCTACCTCCGAGCAGTATCTTAAAATACGGATCCGGCATAAAACGATAGTGATACCCAAGAGAATAATCAACAAAAGCAGACAGGAAATTTGCATTTTCAGCTCCATTTATTGTAGAGGAAATATCCACATTGACTCTATTCTGACGTGAAATTTTATTATTCAACAGTTTTGTCAGACGCATGCGTTCGTTCATAAAACGAAAGCCAATACCACCGTATTTTTCCGGGGAAAGATATGTATCTTTCATCTTAGACCCTCCTATTCCGATGAGTGTTCCTTCATTTATCGAACGAAGATTGCTATAATCCACATTCACCTCCTCACCTTTCAATATAATCTGCCCGGTCTCTTGCTGTATCAGCAGATTATTTCTGTCGGACTTCGCTTTTTTCCTGTTTTTCTCTGCAACCTCTTCAACGAATACATCCGGATTTATCGAAATAGAATCCGGATCCGTCAATTCCGTTTCTGATAGGTTTAATATATCTACAGCCAGAGAGTCCGATATCAATGTATCTGCAGCTAAAACATTTTCATCGGATGGTGTTTCATTTATAAAATCAACTTTCTTTGATTTTCCCTTCGATAAGGCAATAAGCAGAGAATCGGCTTTTTCATAACTCATTTTGTGCACAACTGTCGAATCTCCGGATAAATCCTGTGCATGAAGCACAAAAGGCAGAAACAGACAAACAAATATCAAAAGAGTTGCTGCATTCAAATTATTCATATTAATTCCGTTTAAAAAGATTCATCTGAGCATCATCATCTTGTTCTTCATCTTCTTCCATGTCATCGCCAGTTGTATCTTCAATATTCTCATCCTGTACCTCAGGAAATCTTGTAGGCTCAAGTTCGCTTATACGGCTCACTTCAAATGTCGTAACCCGTTTACCTCTTGCCTTAAAGCTCTTCACTCCGATAAATTGCTCAACATCAATAATTAACGGACTCCGGAATTCATCATTTCCTCCAAAAACAACTTCTATACGCGGATAAGCCTGTTCGGACAACAGATATAAAGAACTTAATTCATTTTCTCCCAAAAAATTCTGATGCTTGCTTCCCGCCTCCAATTGAAACCTTTTTACATACGGAAACTTCTGATCCGCATCGTACAATGCGGCAGTCCATACTTTATTCGGATCAAAACGTTCTATCACCAGTATATTGTCTTCATAATGATTACTCAGGTCATAATTAGTTGTGTAAAACTCACCATTACGGAGTACAACCAATATCTGATCATCACTATGGAATTCACCGAGAGCATCACCTCTTCCGTCACAATTGAGACGAAGCACATCACGGTCAAACCAAACCTGCCTGCCACCCAGCGTAGAAGATCCTTTTTGCTTCAGGCTGATTTTGTGGATATCCGCCTTTGTCAGAACATTACCCATCGAATTACGTCCCTTGATCATAATCTCACTGAAATCTTTCTCGAATGTTGTCACTTTCTGCCGCAGTTTCGGCTTCAGGATAACCTTCACCGTCTCAGCTTCCCCATTCGGATTAGCGCTGAAATACAAAATGCTTGAGCCGGAAGTACCCTGCGTCACATCATAATCTTTATCCCGCGTAACACCTGTGACGGCAAATCGCTTGATAAAATTACGCCCTGTAGCGCCATCACGATAAATTACATTATAAATAGTCCGTTTATCATTACGCTTAAAGACATTCACATAAAGAACATCCTTACCGACAAAAGTTTTATCACTGACTTTTATTATCTTATAAGCTCCGTTTTTATAGAAAATAATAACATCATCTATTTCGGAGCAATTACAAATATATTCATCACGCTTCAAGGCCATACCGATAAATCCTTCTTCACGGTTTATATAAAGCTTTTCATTTGCTTCTATAACCTTTGTCGCTACAATCGTATCAAAATTACGCAGTTCCGTATGACGCGGATAGGCTGCCCCATACTTCTCTTTCAATCGGGCATACCAGTCAATTGTATAATCCACAATATTGCCCAAATGGAGGTTTACCTGATCTATCTCCGCTTTGATTTTCGCGATCAGTTCGTCATTACTGTCAATATTGAACTTCAGGATACGTCCCATCTTTATTTCCATCAACCGCATGATGTCGTCACGGGTAACCGCGCGTATAAAATCCGGCTTAAACGGATCAAGCCGTTTGTCGATATGCTTCACTGCAATATCGATGGATTTTGCATTTTCAAATTCCTTGTCTTTATAAATACGTTCGACAATGAATATACGTTCCAGAGATGCATAAAACAATTGCTCTTCCTGCTCGTATTTATGAATTTCCAATTCTTTCCGGAGTAAGCCCAATGTCTGATCCGTAGAATGACGTAAAACGTCACTTACTGCAAGAAATCGCGGCCTATTATCCTCTACTACACAACAGTTTGGAGATATACTGATCTCACAATCGGTAAATGCATACAGCGCATCGATCGTTTTATCGGATGATACGCCCGGTGCAAGATGAACAAGTATTTCAGCTTCGCTCGCCGTATTATCATCAATTTTTTTAATTTTTATCTTTCCTTTATCGTTTGCCTTAAGGATAGAATCGATCAGCGAAGATGTATTGCGACCATAAGGAATTTCGGAAACAACGAGCGTTTTATTATCCAGTTTACTTATTTTGGCGCGGACTTTAACAGCTCCGCCCCGCTCTCCGTCATTATATTTTGAAACATCGATAGATCCTCCTGTCTGAAAATCAGGATATAAAGCAAACGGCTCCCCACGCAGATAAGCAATTGCCGCATCAACCAGTTCATTGAAATTGTGAGGAAGTATTTTCGAAGAAAGTCCCACAGCAATACCCTCGGCCCCCTGTGCAAGCAGCATAGGAAACTTTACGGGCAATGAGATCGGTTCTTTGTTACGGCCATCATACGAAAGTTTCCACGCTGTGGTCTTCGGATTATATAACACATCCAAGGCAAATTTGGAAAGCCGCGCTTCAATATAACGAGGTGCGGCGGCCCCATCCCCGGTCAGAATATTACCCCAGTTTCCCTGACAGTCTATCAGCA
>JAITVS010000192.1 GCA_031285685.1 Tannerella sp. | reverse complement strand
TCATATCCGCCGTTGTCGTTTCTGAACCCAACAGCAAAATAGTCCTTGTCCCTGTTCCGGTAATGGATTTCCCTGCAATACAGGTTTGCCAAATCCAAATCTATTTTCCGTTCCTGAACCCAACCTATTAGTTTCGGATGAGTGATCGGAATGATGTTTTGAATGGTTAGAATAGGTGTATCACTCTTTACCCCATTGTGAACAGTTGTCCCTTGAAAAGAAAATGAATCGAACTTGACTGCATATTCTTTTTCCAATTTAGATGCTGCTTCATGGAATGAACAATTCTCTATTCTCATCACAAGGTCAATCATTGTCCCACCCTCGTTTGCTCCGAAGTCGTACCATACATTTTTATTGTAATCAACCTTGAAACTTGCGTTCCGGTCTTCCCTGTACGGACAATGGTACATGCCATAATAGCCGTAATCCTTTACCGGATGGATACCTGTGTTATTGAGGTATTCCCGGATAGGGATGCTTTTTATATCTTCCATCGGACTAACGGTTTTCATTATTACTTTCCAAAATCCGCTTAATATCCGACATCCGGTAATGCACTTTGCTCCCGACCTTAATCGCTTTCAGATAGTTCTTCTTGTTCCAATGCCAAAGGGTGGCTTCACATACTCCGCAAATTTCTTTCACCTCACTGCGGGTTAAGTATCGTTCTTTTCTCGCTTCGGCAATTTCGGTTGATAATTCCGACTTTGCCCGGTTAATCAAGTCATTGGAAAACTCCAATAAATCTTCACCACTTACTTCCAACTTGATATTGGCTTTTTCGTCTTGAATAATTGACAATAGACTTTTCATACACGATATATGCCCGACGCATGAAACTTCCTCTTCCGGCAGGCATACAAAAAAGAAAGCTGCTATCCGTTATTGGAAAGCAGCTACAAAAATATACGAACTTTATCCGAATAAAAGTTTCTATGAGATTGAACCGGATTGAATTGGATTTAGCATGAAATAGTTTTTCAAAGCCTCGATTTCCGCTTGGTCATACTTCAATGTCGTTTGGTCAAGATAGGCATAAATCCCTTTATCCGAACCTATGTCTAATCCAAACTTTTCCCGGATAGCATTGAATAAATGACGGTCTGATGTTGTATTGGGAAGATAACCTAATTGTCTCAAAGCAAATATTATCCATGCTATTTTCTTTCCCTTAGTCCCTTGCTTGATATAGTCTTCAATTTTTGCTAAGAGCATTTCTTTTTTTTCATTGTCAATCATTATCATGTCTTCCAATGATAATTCTTTGTTGTTCTTTATATTAGAAAGTAATGGCTTCATTTTTATATCTATATCCAAATTTAGAACTTCGTTATTATCGACTTCTGTCATCAGTTGATAATGTTTTTCCCAACCGGATTTGGTGCGGAGTCCCAAACTAACGGATTTGTTTCTAAGTAAGCGGATTGTCGATTTGATAAGAAATTTCCTAATATAACTGATGTCCGGCATCCTGCGCAATTCCTCACCTTTTTCAACCATGCGTTCAAAACTTTGTCCGAAATAAAGCCAGTAAAGCATTGCGGGAATGATAATGTTTTCATCAGAGTGCTCAAATTCGTTGAGCAAGGTTTGAGCTAATTTGTTTTCGGCGAATAGATTTTCAATTTCGGAAATATCGTCAAATGTTCCCTGATTGGCTTTCCTACCAATTAATTTTTGATAAGCAGGAACAAGCGAAACAGCCAGATTCAGGATTCTTTGATAGCCAACAGCATCCCGACTGTTCATTTCTTCCTCGAACAGGTCGTATTCCACCGGATGGGTTTCTTTCCATTCTTTCAGACTGTGTTTGAAGTTGTCGAAATATTGTGTGCTCATAATGAAGTCATTATTATTATAACAAAGATAAGTGGTAGCGAAAAAATTATTCCTCCTCATTATTTTTATTCAGTTTTCTTTCAATTTCCTCAATAGACGGCAGTGAAGATTTAAAATTCTCCGGTATCAGTTTTGATAATTTATATTCCGAAATTCCAATGGGTTGGCTACTGCTCTCCAATGAGTATCTAGCCTCAATATTATCTTTTTCTTTAACAATAAGCAATCCTATTGTCGGATTATCCACATCTTTCTTTAATTGATTATTAACCGCAGCTATGTAATATCCAAGATTGCCGGTATATTCCGGCTCAAATCCTTTAACTTTCAATTCAATAACCACATAACAACGTAATTCTAAATGGTAGAATAACAAATCGATATTTCGTTCCCGGCTTCCTACCTGTATTGGATATTGCCTCCCGACATAGGCAAAGCCTTGTCCTAATTCCAGTAAAAATTTAGTAATATTTGCTACCAAAGCATCTTCCAGTTCTTTCTCTTTGTAGTTTTCTGTAAGAACAATAAAATCAAACTTATAAGGGTCTTTAAGCGTTTCTTTTGCCAAATCGCTTTGTACTTCCGGTAATAGCCTGTCAAAATTATTGACGGCTTTCCCTTGACTTTCATACAAAGACACATCAATAAAGTTCAATAACATAGCCCGGCTCCATCCGTTTTTGATAGTTTTTTGAATATAAAACAAGGCTTCGTGTACGGACTTGCATTTATCAATTATACATTTATGATGTCCCCAAGGAATCAAAAATAACGGATTATTAAATTCGTCCTCAACTTGGGGACGAATTATACTTGATTTATTATCAGACGATTGCAATTCGTCCTCAACTTGAGGATGAATTGCGCCAATAAGCTGCTGACAGACTTGTTTATCTTGCGAATAAAACTGATAGAAGTATTTGCAGTACTTTAAATTAGTAACAGAAAAACCTTGCATATCAGAAAATTCATCTTTTAATTCTTTGCTTAAATTTTTATAGAATCCGCTTCCCCATGCGGCAACCATTTGACGAATATAATATCATGCCCTAAATCCCAATATAGGCGCAACATCTCATTATTTACTTTTATCATAGCCTTAATTTGGCTTTGACGGATGCGAATTTTCAAATTTGTAAGCCACTGCTTGAATTCAGGGTCTTTTATCATATCTATACTCATAAATATATTATTTTGCGACTACAAAGGTAATTAACATTTCTGGTTTTCTAATCCAACATACTCACCAACTCCTTTTTCATATCTTCATCTATCTCTCTGTATCGGTTGAAAGCTTTACTCCCCTCTTTGTGTCCGCTCAATGTACCGACCAAATTCGGGTCTTTCACTTTCTTATAGATATTACCGATAAATGTTCGCCTTGCCATGTGGCTACTTGCTACTTCATACAACGGTTTCTTAACTTCTTCATTGGTAAGCGGATCAAGAATAGTTACAACCCTGTCAATCTCTGCCAATTTGAAAGCTCTTTTTATCGAATCGTTATATTTCTGTTCCGATATGAAAGGGAGTAATTTATTACCCTCACAATCTTTGTATTTCTCCAATACTGCTTTTGCCTTGTCATTCAACGGAACACGAACGGTTACCGGAACAAACAGTTCGTAACGCATTATCGCCCTGCAAATAACACGGAAATTCTTCTTCCGAACCTCTGATAATTTGTGCTTGAGTAGGAACTCATCCAACAATTGCTGAAAGGTCGGTTTTGCCTCGACTGCCTCTGACACAAAGTATTTCTTGGGATTATAGTGCTTATCTACAGCCGTTTTCAACCAATCTTTAGTTACATTTTCTTTTTCAACGAGCCGATACTCCTTTTCTATATAAGATTTCAGATTACGAACTCCGTTGTCGATTTCATCACGTAGTTCATCAGGGCAGACGACCTTACTTTTAATCTGCTCGTCTTTCTCATCTCATAAATTCGGATTGACAGAAAGTTCTGTCGGTGTGATGGAATCAAAACTTCTGCCATCCCTTAAACGCACGTAAATTGTTGCCTTAGATTCAACATCGTGCAGTTTAGCTCCTTTTCTGACTACAAATGTTATTTTCATAAAAGTATGATTTAAAATACTGATACAAAGGTAGAAAATTTTCTCCACATTTTCCCCACTCATGTCAAAAACAATTCAATCTGATTAAATTCAATTAAAAGAAATTATGAGTTTATATATTTAATATACAGTTAGTTAATATGGTAATTGTCGGCATTACAATCAGGTGTATTTAGGTGTATTTTCAATGTTTCACACCCGGCTCTGGGTACTTAATAAAACGCTAACAATCTGTTCTTAGATTGTTAGCGTTTTTTGATTTTGTGGTTTCATCTATTGCAAGCAGGTTTGCTTCCATACACATTCCTGTATTTTCACAGGTTAATTTTTATCCATCCACATTTGTGCAGCTGCTTTTTGATACAGACAACTGTTCGGAAGCTCCTTTTACCGACAGGCAGTGTTCGCGAAACTGTTCAATGTTAATACTGTTTATTTTTTTATGTGTGCGAGGCTGTTCAAAAAGAATAATGGATAACGCGGATTTTCGCCGATAATACAACGAAGCTAAATTAAATTCATTTACACAGCAATCTACGAAAATCGGTGTTATCCGCGTTCAAAATACTTTTTACCGGTTGTCGCTTTCGCGATTATTTTCCCATCTTCTTGAGGTCTTTGGCTTGAATCGCATCGTCGCTTGCCATCTTCACCATCTCGTAGTCCCACCAGTAAAGCCTTGAATCGCCTGCGCCTACTATCAGCTTATATACGCGGGCTCTTACACGAGTTTGTTCGGGACCCACTTTGTGCAGAAAAACAACATTTTTATCTCTGTTGGCAATTGCTTCTTCTACCTCTTCTTCGGTAACAAATTTTACAGCATAAGGATAATTTGCTTTTACTTTCTCTATACTGCGAATATTGGGTGCAACATCTTTTTCGATGAGGTAAAGCGTTTTGTCGGCAAGGTCGCCTGCACCTGTGTTGTACTTTTTCAGTCCGTTATCGCCAATCAGCGATGGATTTTCGAGCACAGTCTGTGCATGAGCCTGCAAAAACTGTATAAAAGCCTCAAGTTTGTAGCTGTACACTTCTTCGTCCACCTGATAATACGCCAGCGGCAGAGAGCACAAGTCGGGCAAATCGCGAATCCTTGTATTGGGCTGCCCCATCAGCAGACTAACAAAATTATATCGCGCCTTTATTTTGTCTTTGTCGAAAGTAACGGTTGTGGTCATCAGAAATGAGAGGTCGGGATTGTTTTTCAGTTTATTAAATTCCGACAGTGTGATGTATTCCACAGGCGTAATGTTCCACGAGCGTTCCATAATTTGCTTAATTCGCATGTTAAATTCGCTCATTTTAACATCGTCGTACACAACCATAGTTTTCGACTTCAAAAAGCGCTGATAATCTTCGAGTGTTGGGAGGTGCTGTTGTCCCATGCTCCACAACGAAATAGACAGAATTACTGTCAGTGTCAAAATTTTCTTCATCTTAGTATCAATTTTTAATTTGTGAACAAAACGTGGTGCTCGTTTCATTCCGGTTCAACAATCAGGTAAGTCAGTTTTTATAGATATTTTAAACAATTCCCCTTTTACTGAAAAAGAGCTTTTATGGTTTCTGTTTTAACTTGTTTTATTATTTGCTTGCACAATGTGGTATTTATCGACATAACAACATTTGGATTAGTCATAAAGTTCGGATAGAGTATGCAAAGCGAATCGGCTTTAGCCAAAAATCAACTTGATAGGCAATCGTTGTTGCATTTCCGAAGAGGTATAACATCTCATTTTTATTCATCACCTAAAAAACAGAGAACCGACAACGCGGGTATTATCTTTAACCTGCGTTGCCGGCTCTCTGTTTTTTACCGATTTTACAAACTGTTATTTCTGATTTACTTCGCGTTTATCGCCTGCATGGGTAAGAATTGTCCCATTCAGCATTCCGGCATATTCATCGTGTTTAGCGAGCGTTTCAACAGCCTGCGCCACATCTTTGTCGTCTTTTAAACTGTAAAGAATAGCGCCTTTTTGATAATAGTATCGGCGCATCAACTCAAGCGTAAACAGTTCGCTTACCTCGTCCTTAAAAATGTCCATGTCTTTTTCGACATTTGGAGCTAAATCCTTTTCCAGTGAAGCAAACGTTTCACTCACATCATCGTAATAACCTTCGTGTTTTGCTGTTTCAACCAATTTTTTCAGGTTCTCCTGCGATTCCGACTGATATTTGAAGTCCGTCAACGAAGCCACATACTGTTTCAATCCGTTGTAATCATTGTCCGACAACTTAAATGAGAGAGGCACATCAATGGCTGGATGTTTTATAACATAATCCGTTGCATAGTCAAAAATAGTTTGTTGCATTATCAGTGCAAACGTAAGATTGGAATATTTATCGGTAGGAACAGTAACATCGGGCGAGATACCACCTCCGTCAAATACCTTGCGTCCGCCTTTTGTACGAAATTCGCGTATCAGCGAATCGGGAATATAACCCACACTGCCATCCTCGTTTCGATGCGAGTAATCTACTGCTTGAATGCAACGTCCGCTGGGAATGTAATACTTGGCAGTGGTAACTTTTAGTTTGGCATTGTACGAAAGGTTGCGGGTTGTTTGCACCAATCCCTTTCCGAACGAGCGCTGCCCTATTATCAACGCACGGTCGTAATCCTGCATGGCTCCTGCCACAATTTCCGACGCCGACGCCGAGCCTCTGCTAATCAAAATAGCCATTGGCATTTCCATGTCAATGGGTTCGCGCGGAGTGCGGTATGTTTTGTCCCACTGCGACACTTTTCCTCTGGTTCCTACAACTTCGCTGCCACGCGGGAGAAACAGTCCAGCCACTTTCACAGCTTCGTCCAACAGTCCACCCGGATTGCCGCGCATGTCGAGAATCACATTCTTCATTCCGCTGTTGTTTTTAAGGTCGTTGAAAGCCTTTTCAACTTCCATGTAGCAATCGCTGGTAAAGTTGCTTAAAATAATGATACCTGTTTCGGCGTTCAACATTCCGTAGTAAGGCACTGCATTAATCTGAATAACACGGCGGGTTATCGGAATTTCAAGAGTGCCTTTTGTGCCCCGACGTTCTATCTTTACCTTGAGTTGTGTTTGAGCTGCGCCTTTCAGTTTGTCGCTCACTTGCGAAATTTCCATTCCCGCCATGCTTTCGCCGTCAATTTCGAGTATTTTGTCGCCCGCTTTCAGTCCAGCTTCCTGTGCAGGAAACCCTTCGTAAGGTTCGGATATAACCACATAATTGTCGCGTTTTGTAATTAGCGCCCCAATGCCTGCATATTCGCCGGTTGTCATAAAACGGAATCCCTCTATTTCCGATTCGGGAATCAGCGTGGTGTATGGGTCGAGCGATTCGAGCATTGCATCGATCCCTGTTTTAATCAGTTTTTCGGGATCGGTTTCATCTACATAGTAACCGTTCAGTTCTCTGAACAGACTGTAAAAGATGTCGAGGTTTTTTACAACTTCAAAATTCTTTTTGTCGTTATTTGCTGCCACAAAACCGACAATAACAAGGATGCTCAGCCCCAGTGCCAATAGCCATTTGTGTTTCAATACTCCTTTATACTTCTTCATAATATAAATAATTGATTTCTTAACATTTTATGTTTCATAACGGCGGCGAGTTACAAATATTATTCCAACTGTAATAATATAAAATTGCAAGGAGGTAAAATTAATGTTTATTGCAATATATCTCTTCATGATAACTGATGCTGCGCCATGTTCCCAATTTTCCTGTCAGTTATTTTGTTACAGCGTGGCATATATTTTATCGAAATAATCGCAGTTTCAAAATGCTTTTATGCCCATCAACCGACGCACGTCGCGTATGGTTTTCGAGGCATTGGCGTATGCTTTCTCTTTTCCTACAGCAACTACTTTGCGCAGATAATCGTTATTGGCAGACAACTCCTTTATCTGTTCACGAATAGGCGTGGTAAAAGCAATAATGTCTTCGGCAAGCTGTTTTTTCATGTCGCCGTAGCGGATGGTGCATTTGCTGTACTGTTCTCTGAAATAGGCAGGCGTGTCGGGCGACGAAACTGCCGCCATCAGTATAAGTAAATTGTTAACGGGTTCCGATACTGGCGAGTCGAGTTCGGTGGGACCTGAATCGGTTACGGCGCTCATCACTTTTTTGCGTATCACCGAAGGTTCGTCAATCAAAAATATACCGTTGCCTTCCGATTTGCCCATCTTGCCTGAGCCGTCGAGTCCGGGAATTTTCACCAATTCTTCGCCAAAGTTGAACGGTTCCGGAATCGGGAAATACTCTTCGCCGTAAATGCGATTAAACCGTGTCGCAAATTTGCGCGTCATCTCCAAATGCTGTTCCTGATCCTTTCCTACGGGTACTTTGGTGGCGCGGTGTATCAGTATGTCGGCAGCCATCAAAACAGGATAAGTGAGCAAGCCTGCATTCACATTTTCGGGCTGTTTTCGAGCTTTTTCCTTGAAGGATGCCGTGCGTTCCAGTTCGCCAAGATAGGCGTGCATGCTCAAAAGAAGCGATAATTCGGCAAGTTCGGGGAGGTCGCTTTGGATATAGAGGGTCGATTTTTCAGGGTCAAGCCCTGCGGCAAGGTATTCCACCAATACGTGTTTCACATTTCCATGCAAATGCTTGGGGTTAGGGTGCGTGGTGAGCGAATGATAATCGGCAATAAAAAAGTAGCAGTTGTTATCATTCTGCATTTTTACAAAATTCTTTATCGCACCAAAATAGTTTCCAAGGTGCAGATTTCCTGTCGGACGGATTCCACTTAAAACAGTTTGCATTTTTTTAATAAATTGTCTTTTTGATAAAATAAGCAGTTGTTTTGCATTTTTTCAGAGGTAGAAAGAATTAAGGTGCTTGTTCGCAGCCGCAAACCTTTCAGCCAACAGCCGACAAAATTAGATTAAATACAATAAAAAAGCAAACAGCACTCCAAAATAAATTACTCATGTTGCGCAAAACGAGCCTTTTAACGTCCTTAGGTATTTACCCTTATATACTCAAACAAAAATGGTTTGCAAATATACAGTAGATTCCAGTTTTAACTGTTCAGTTTTATTTGTTGACAAGGGGATTAATCCCCTTGTTGCTTTTATTCGCAAATCAATTCTTTTTGAGAATAATACCTCTCCCTGATTTATACGCAACCACTATCAATTACGCAATTTGATTGAATGTATAGCGTCAATAGTTTAAACACCGTCAGCAAATTACTGGGGCACACAAGCGTTAATACGACACAGATTTACGCAAAGGTTGTGGACAGCAAAAAGCAGCAGGCGGCAAATGCTATTAAACTGAATATTAATAACAAAAAATAGAGTTATATGAAATCATAACAAAGCTCAAAAAAAGCGTTTCAATCCTTGATGTAACCGACATTATAGAGGTTTTAGAAACAGCACAGTTTTCCCAACCGAAAGCAAATTGAACTGCTTCAAATCTTCAATTATGCCTTACACATAAAGCACTACCTGCACGACTTCTGCGGTATTATCGACCGGAAAATAAAATTGCTTGAACAGGCAGAACAGGAAGCCGTCACACATGCCGAAAGTCCATTATTGCTATCACCTCCAAAAAGGCTTCCAAGTCAACTTCATTCGCGTAGTCAACTGCCTTTGCGAACTTTCGTTTTTCACGAGCAAAAAGGGCAACGAGATTACCAAGAAAGAAATCTTTGATATTGCAGGAAAAACAATCAACCAAGACCTTTCCGCGTTCCACAACGATTGAGCCACTACTAAGGCTGCCGCCAATAGCGACATGCGCAGTACGTTCACAATCTTCGAGTAGCTATATGCTAAACAGCAGGAAATCAACAACAAGTAAATAAATCTTTTTGTAGTGAACGTTCACTACAAAATCCTTTTACCGCACACTCCCGACCTTTGCCGCTGTAAACCTCACACGAGAAGTTTGCAACGGCTTTTCTTTTTGAAGGTACCTGAAAAGCAGAACCAAAACGAATTTCTACGGTGAATTAAATTAGTTAAAAATGAGTATATTAAATAATTCCGTATCATTCGACACACTGCCCGAAGCAGTACAGACAATCTTGGAACAAGTCCAAGAACTAAATCAAAAAATCGACAATCTGCCATTGCCGGCGCAAGAGCTGGACGAAAACCGCTTTGTCGGCATTGACGAAATCCGGCAAACCGTTTTCCCTCAGTGGAAAAAGCAAACTATTTACAACAAAAGCTCTTTGGGCGAACTGCCACACAGCAGAATTGGTTCGCGCTAGTTGTTTAATCCCAAAGAGTGCCGCGAGTGGCGCGACAGTCAGTTTCAAAAGGGAAAAATCAAATCCAACGCCCAAATCGAAGATGAGGCGCAAGCCTTTTTTGACAGTCAAAAGAAAGGAGGTAACAAATGAGCAAGCCTCGCATTTTAGCCGACATTCTGAAAGATTATTTTCAGAACAGCAATGAGCCGTTTACAGTTGCGTTTCGCAAATACGCTGCCGAAAATCCAAGCGAATTTAGTAAACAAATTCTTTGCCCGTTTGCAGAGCAAACACTCCTTTCTGACTGGCTCGACAGTCAGGATGTAATGCAGGCATTACACATTTCTCCCCGCACTCTGCAAACTTTACGCTCAAATGGCATTTTGCCGTATTCGCGTATTGGCAGCAAGATTTATTACCTGCGCAGGGACATTCTCAAAATTCTTTCCGACAACTACACAATGCACAAAATCAAAGATTATGAACGCGATAAGTAAGGAAAGCATTTTGCGCAAAACCCATTATGGATTAACCATATACAGCCATATTTTACGATTATATTATCCCGATGAGGTTGTGTTACGATTGGTTGGAAGAGAGGCTGTCCCAAAAGGCAGCCTTCTTTTTTTCTATGCTGCCATTTCAGTTAGTAAGTTGATTGATTTTATATCCGCAGTGTCTTGTTTTTCCCTGTTTTTAGTGAAGAAACACATTATTTTAAGCAAGAGCCAGGAAAGTC
>JAITVS010000100.1 GCA_031285685.1 Tannerella sp. | reverse complement strand
TCTTCTAAGTTAATGATTCCTAGGGGATTGAACAAATGTTAATGCATTTATTTTATTGATAATAAATATTTTAAACATCTTGCGATTCGTTAGGTTTTCAACTACTGATTCGCATTATTTATTAATTTCAATGATCTTTCTTGTCTCCGGTTGCAATACCGAAGATAAAAAAGGTATCAGACAAGAAGCAGGAAAAGTCAACCATGCAAATTGTGTTGTAGGTGTCGATCAATTCGGCAGAAGTTTCAGCACCATTTCATCTCTCAATGAAAAAAAACAGGTCGGTTTATTTTTCTGGCTATGGATCGGCCAACCCTATGCAACAGACATTTATGATGCGAGCAAAATACTCGCCATGCCCGATGGGCTGAATACTCTAACCCAAAAAGATACACCCGTCAGTCCGAACGGACAGGCTCATTTCTGGGGAGAACCGGTATGGCAATATTATAACTCGGAAGACGAATGGGTCATACGAAAACAAATACAAATGCTTACGTTGGCAGGTATTGATTTCATCTATTTTGATACGACGAATGCGCTGATATATAAAAACGTCTTCATGAAAATATTAGCTGTGATCAACGAATATCAGGAACAGGGTTGGAATCCGCCTAAAGTCGTATTCTACACACACTCAAGATCTATCCGGACAACAGAACAGATCTACCGGGAACTATACGAACCGGGACATTTTCCCAACACATGGTACAGGGTAAACGGAAAACCCATGATCATCTCTTATACGAAAGTTGAAGACGATCTGGCCGAAGCTAAATCAAGGGGCGATAATAGCTATTCTACGGAACCATTACCGGACAAGATTATAAACTTTTTCCATATCGTAAAGCCGCAATGGCCCAGCGACCCTGTATTTGAAAATGGGTTCCCCTGGGTGGAATGGATTTATCCCCAACCCTTGCACACCAATGTAATGAATGTGACAGTGGCAAGCCATCCTTCCGTCCCCATGTCATTTTCATTGACACGAGGTCGCGTAAACTGGGGAAGGGGTTGGAACCCCGATCTTTCGGAAAATGTGAGTGAAGATGTCGATAAAGGAACTTTTTTCCAACGCCAATGGGATCATGCCATAAAAACAAACCCCGATATGATATCGATCGGAGGTTGGAATGAATGGATCGCTTATAAGCAGCTTTGGGATGGGGAATACATGATGTGCGATGCTGTGGATAAGGAATATTCAAGAGATATAGAACCGATGAACGGGGGATATCAGGATGCCTTTTATATACAAATGATTCAAAACATACGTAAATATAAAGGTATCGGTAAGCAGGCAAAAACAGGAGATAAAAAAACAATTGATATTCAAGGAGATATTTCACAATGGGAAAACATTCGTTATTGCCTGGAAAATATAGGTTGCAACGACATCGGAAGGAATAACCCGGGGGCAGCCCCGACTGTTCACTACGAACAAGCTGTTCCCGAAAACATTCTGCAGGAAATAAAAGTATCCAATGATGATAAAAATATTTATTTCTATATACGCGGGAATAAGCCATTTGCCGTGAAACCGGGTAATAATACACTAAACATACTGATAGGAGCTGGCGAACCGGGATTACGCGACTGGGAATGTTATGACTATATAATCGGGCGTGACTATAATAACAACATGACGGATATCAGCAGAATAGGCAAAGATTTTTCTGTTGAAACAACCGGAAATGCGAACTTCGCTTCACACGGTGATGTCGTACAGATACAAATACCACGTAGCGCCATAGGACTTGACAACAAAGGAAAATTCTATTTTAAAATTGCTTCCGGAGTCGGGAAACCCTCTGACATCATGTCTTATTATACATCCGGTAGTGTAATGCCTATGGGAAGATTAAGCTATATGTATGAAATAAACTAATACCGGAAAATACAACATATAGCAAAATAAACTTTAAACAGAAACTTTAGATATTATGCGGAATTGTTAATCTTTTAATTAAAAAAAATCAAACTTTATGCGAGCAAAAATTGTATTACTAATTGTATTTTGCGGATTCATATTTCAATTACACGCGCAGAATAGAGATTCCGGATTTACCGTAACCGGAAGTGTAAAAGACGAATCCGGAATGGAGGTGCCCGGTGCAACAGTACAGATCAAAGGAAAATCTCAAGGAGTAGCTACGGACATTGATGGTCATTATTCCATTTCCAACATTGTTGCAAATGATATTCTGATTTTTTCTTATCTCGGATATCAATCCCAGGAAATCGCTGTCGGAAATAAACGAACCATCGATGTTATTTTAGTGGAATCCACCTCCATTCTGGATGAGGTTGTCGTAGTTGCTTACGGAACTCAGAAAAAAGAAAGTGTGGTCGCAGCCATTTCATCCATCAAAGCAACCGGATTACGACAGACCCCGGCATCCAATATCGGTATCGCATTGGCCGGGCGGTTGCCCGGTTTGACGGTTTTGCAACGATCAGGCGCTCCGGGTGCGGAAAACATGGATTTCTATATCAGGGGAAGAAGTACGACGAATGAACAAAGGCCTTTGTTGATGGTGGATGGTGTCGAACGGGAGTTTTCGGCATTGGATCCGCATGAAATAGAAACCATTTCGATCTTAAAAGACGCTTCGGCTACAGCCGTTTACGGGGTGCGGGGAGCAAACGGGGTGATTATGGTTACGACCCGGCGAGGTGAAGTGGGTAAACCGATTATAGACGTAACGATGGAACATTCATGGCAATCTCCCACCCGTCTCCCGGATATGGTCTCCGCTTATGATTATGCGCAGTTGAGAAACCAGGTTAACAGGCAGAATAATCTTCCGTTGGAATATTCGGACTATGAATTGGATCGATATCGTTTAGGGGATATGAGAGAGTTATATCCCGTGAGAAACTTTGTGGAAGAATTTACAAAGAATAATTTTCCGATGAACAGGATCAATGCGAATATAAGTGGTGGTTCTGATAAAATGCGCTATTTTACTACCGTAGGATATATGTATCAGGAAGGCTTGTTTAAAACAGAGCGATTCGACGAGTATGACTATGATCCGTCAACGAAAGCAAACCGTATCAATTTCCGTTCCAATTTTGATATTGATATCAATTCATCCCTGAAAATGTGGTTGAATATCAGCGGATATATGCAGAAAAAGAATGATCCCGTACTTGTGCCTAATAATCCATCCTATTATGATGATGCAAATGCCTATGGGGTCTTACTTGCAAATTTGTTGACCACTCCCAACCTCCTGTTTAATGATTTAACGCCGGATGGAGAAGTGATGAGTAATCGTATCAGAGGCGGGAATGCAACAAACGCGCCTTACGGGATGTTGAATCGCACGGGATTCAAAAATACGATGACTTCGCAGGTCAATACAACACTTGGTCTTGAACAAAAACTGGATTTTATTACAAAAGGATTATCCATAAGAGCTGTCGCTTCGTATGACGCAACATCACTGAACCAACAAATGAGAAGCCGGACTTTTCAGGTTTATGAGGCTATTTTTAACGAAGGAGATCCGGCTTCCCTGCATTATGAAATTCTGGGCTCTTCGACTAACTCGCCATTAACAGACAAGCAAATACAAAACTTTCATAATTTGTTTAATATCGATGCTTCCGTTAATTATTCAAATAAATTCGGATTGCACGATGTGACCGGTATGTTCCTGTTTAACCGTTATCAGAAAGTGATCAATATTGCGCTACCTTATAACTACATCGGATTAGTCGGACGTGCTACGTATGGGTATAATAACCGTTATTTAGCTGAACTTAATTTTGGTTATAACGGATCCGAACAATTTGCTCCCGGAAAACAATTTGGTTTTTTCCCGTCATTTTCTCTCGGCTGGGTACTCTCCGAGGAAGATTTTATGAAACAAAGCCTGTCATGGCTGAGTTTCATGAAGCTCAGGGCGTCCTATGGGAAAGTAGGAAATGACCGTATGGGTGCATCCCGTTTTCTTTATATTGATAACTGGAGTATCGGAGGTTCCGGATGGAGTGGCCTTCCGTCGGGAACCGTAGAGAATAGCATTGCCAATAAAAATATCTCCTGGGAAATAAATAACAAATATAACGTCGGGTTAGAGGCGCGCTTTCCGATAGGCCTCAGTATGGATCTGGATTTATTTTATGAAGTAAGGGATAACATTTTGATACGGGATGCAGGTACAATCCCTACCGGAATATTCGGTTCAGGCGCAGTTGGTGGAAATGGTACTGTACAGCTACCACCTATTAATTCCGGAGAAATTGAAAATCGCGGATTTGAAATTATGTTCGGTTATAATAAATATTTTGGTCAGGACTGGCATGTCGGAGTCAATGTGAATGCCGCTTATAACAGAAACAAAGTGATCTATATGAACGAAGTGCTGTTGCCTGAAGATTACGCCGAAAGACAACGAATGACCGGATTTCGCCTGGGACAACGATTCGGTTATAAAACAGACGGATTTTTTAATACACAGGAAGAGATTGATTCATGGTATGACCAAACGCCATTAGGAGCTGCGCCCAAATTGGGCGACTTGAAATACCTGGATCAGAATGGTGATAACCGGATTGATGAAAAAGACATGGTACCGATAGGAGATCCGGATGTTCCGGAATGGAATTTTGGCGGATCTGTCAATGTGCAATATAAGTTATTTGACCTTAGCCTCATGTTCCAGGGCGCTGCAAAGAGAAGTATCCATCTCAACGGTATCGGTATTTGGGAAACCGATAATTTCAATGAATGGCACAAAGAAGCCTGGACAGCCGAAAAATACGCAAATGGAGAAAAGATAACTTATCCGCGGTTAGATCCCGGAAGTAATGCAAGTAAACAAATGAGTGATTTCTGGCTCGTTAGCGGAGATTATATTCGTCTGAAAAATGCAGAAATAGGCTTTTCGCTTCCTTCAAATATAACGAAAAAGATGGGACTGACACGCCTCAGAATCTATGCCAACGGGTTGAATCTGTTGACCTTTGACAAAACTCCGGTAAAGTATTTTGACCCCGAACAAAATAACAATCTGATCTATCCGCTTTTCAAAGCGTATAACATCGGATTAAATGTCTCTTTTTAAATATAGCCGAAACAATCTAAATGAATAAACTCATGAAACGAGCATGATAAATGTATCACCTTTGGTGATGAACAAAAAATCGAGTTCTATATTACTTTAGTGTTAAATTTTAAATTCTGTAGATATGAAACGAATATTATTTATATTATTTCTTACCATCCCGTTTATTTTTAATACGGGATGTGAAGACGCGTTGGAAAAAACACCTGACGGTACACTCTCGATGGAAAAAATTTTACAAGATTATACCCGGACAAAGGGATTATTGTCGGTTGCATATGGAAAAGTTTATCAGTCCAGAGATCAGATCGCATTTGTGCATAATACCATGGAGAGTATGACCGATAATACGTTTACCGGCGCTACCTATAATGCATACGATTGGCATAACGGCGCTTTATCCCTTTCGAATCCGGTGATAAACTGGCCATGGGTCAGTCCTTCGGAAAGATTATGGCCTGACTTCTGGCAGGGAATAAGATTTGCCAATATTGCAATCGAAAATCTGCCGAAATCTACAATTATCACAAATCAGGAAAAGGAAACATGGATTGCGGAAGCACGGATCTTACGATGCTGGTACTATATGAACTTACTGGAATTTTACGGCCCGATGCCTTGGATTGATTTTGTTTTTGCACCCGATTACAACGGTTGGAATGAATTGGTAAGACCTACATACGATGAGATTGCGACTACTATTGACCAGGAATGTATGAGTATCATTAAATCAGGCGTGCTACCTAATAAACGTACGATGGAAGAGACGGAATTTGTTTCAAACGCGGTGGCTTACGCGATTCGCGCCCGTGTATTACTGAATAATGCCAGTCCGTTGAATAATCCGGGAAATGATCCGGAAAAATGGCGCAGGGCAGCGGCAGCCGCCGATGATGTGATTAAATTACCGGAATATCGTTTGGTGGGTATGGAGGAATATAAATCATTATTTGTCGGCCCGTTCCGGACGAATGTTCCTGAAATCATCTGGAGATCACCTTCCAGTAACAAGCATATAAACAATACGACCGGAATCAATATATCCTCTTATCCGTATGCGTCCATACCTTCTACATGGTGTGCCATGGATAATCCGACACAGGAACTTGTCGATTGTTTCGAAATGAAAAACGGCGCTTTACCGGTCACATACAATAACGAGACACATCTTCAGGTTACCATAAACCCGGCAGCAGCAGAGGCCGGATATGGGGAATCAACGGGAGACGATCCGTATGCGAACCGGGATGCGCGATTTTATGTGGATATTTTATTCAACGGAGCAAATTACGGCGCGCCAACGAATTGTACCGAACCGGTTATTGTCGAAAGTTTTGTGGGAGGCAGTCATGGCCTCGGAACAGATATATTAACTCAAACAAACACCACCTTAACCGGTTATTATTGTCGTAAAGACAAAGATGTGAGATGGTTTGGTCCTAACCAGACCGGCCTGGGCCCGGATATACACTGGGTGTTTTTCCGGTTAGCTGAATTTTATCTGAACAAAGCAGAGGGCCTCTGTGAGGTGAATGATCTGGAAGGAGCTAAAGCGGCGCTGAATGTCGTCCGGGAAAGAGCCTTACAGCCTAAAATTGAAAATGTTCCCGGATTTGAAAATACACAAGCCTTTTTGCGTGAACGAATCCGGAACGAACGCCGGGTCGAACTATGTATGGAGGGGTGGAGATTTCACGATCAGCGCAGGTGGAAAATCTTAGATAAAACGAACCGGTTTGTAACCGGAATGAAGATTGTTGTGGCTTCAAAGAACGGAGACGGTAAACCGGAAGCATTCAACTATGAAAGATTCAAAATCAGAGACTATAGCTCCTATACGGATAAATATCTGGTGATGCCGATACCGATCGATGATGCAAAAAAAATGACCGGCATGACACAACCGGAAGCATGGAGATAAGTAATCCTATTTTAAAATTTTAAATAACAAATAGAATGACTATGAAGAGAAAAATTTTATATTTAATGTTGACATTCCTCTGGTTGCCTGTACCTGTTATTTTTGCCGGGTACACATCCGTCAATGATACCGTCAAAGCAAAATCAAAAGAACAAGGTATGGAATATTCCGGTATTAAGATGGAACAAATAAGCGCAGGAAATACTTCTTTCGGATCCTATCAAGCAAAGAGCAATGAAAGGATCCTGAATGACACCGAATTGACATATTCCGGCGCCTGGGAGTTCAACCGGTTATTACCGAGGCATATCGGTTACTTCTGTAATACCCGGTCTTATGCCAAAGAAGAGGGAGCTACCGCAACGTACAGTTTTACAGACTGCGAGGGGATTACCTGGTATGCCAAACCCGTACAGGATGGGGGCATGGCAGAGGTTTACCTGGATGGGACGCTCGTAAAACAGGTCGATTGTAGCCAGGTCACTCCGGAGGGCGTTTTATTTGACTCCGGTTCGCTGGAACGTGGAGAACACACATTCACGATCGTGACAAAATCAGGTTCGGTCGAAATTGATTACCTGATATGTAGAGGACAATGTGCAAATCCTGTTAAAATCGATTGTGGAAATCGTTCCTTTATCCAATACACGGCCGGTTTCACCATAACCCCTTCATCGATCCGGAAACCTCATAGTATGGCGGTTGCAGATGAAGCGGACGAAGAATGGGAATTTTATTGTAAAGGTCCCACAGTGAAATGTTTTGGAGAAACCGGGCCGGATGGCGGTGCCATGCGCCTCTATGTAAATGGTATCAAATATAAGGATATCCGTTGCTATTCAAAAAAACGTGAATCCAACCGGCTTTTATTTGAATTGAAAGATTTACCGTCAAATAAATTCAATCTGATCAGGGGAGTTCTACTACCCCAAGGCGGGAAAATCACTCTTGAATATTTTACCGTCGACAATCCTTCGTGCCTGATGGTAGAAATGAACCGGTGTACGGATGAAGAAATCGAAAAGATGCGCGAGCATAAAACGACGGCTTCTGCCCCTGATAGCTGGAAACCGGTCACGATGGGAGCAACTCCGGCGTTATATGGTGTACATTTGAACCCGGGAGTACCCCGGACGGTCTTTGAAAGAAATATACAATACCTGAATGATTGTTTACATAAGACGCATTGGGTTAATTCCAAAGATCCGAACCGGATATGGATTGATATCCTTACCGCATCTAACGAAGGGCGGATGTTAGGAGGTATGGGACATTCGCTTCGTTATCAGGAAATACCCGAATTCCGTAAAGCAATTGATGATATCTTAGAAGAAATAGACCGCCGGCAATACGCGAACGGCAATGGTTATTTCATGCCTTACGAAAGTTCGAATTACAGGATTTCAACCGATACATGGCCGGGTATCATGCGCGACGAACAAAAAAATTATGATCGCGCCATGCTTACGAAAGGAATGCTGGCGGTAGGAATGGCAGGACACGAAAAAGCGTACCAATTGTTAAGGCCTTTTTATGACTGGTTTAACCGGGCGGAGGAATATTTACCTGTGATGCTTCTGGGAAGTATGGGAATACAGGGAAGTATTGCCGGACCGATGGTTTACCATTCTCCTATCGGAAAGCCGGAAGATATTCAGACAAATATGAAGTACTATGATATGGACTGGTGGCTGGAGGCGCTTGCACAGGGACTTCCCGAAGCTGCCTGGCGGTTTACCCTCAACAGACCGCATAATTATTTGCTGACAAGTATTTGTGCTTTGTTTGATATCTATAAAGCCACCGGTGAGCAACGTTATTTAGACGCATGTTTAGGAGCCTGGAAAATCTATTCCGAATATTTCCAGCTACCGGGCGGTGCAATCAGTCTGTGCGAACATTTTGAATGTAAACCCAAAACCTATATACTGGCCAATAGACCCAATAATATATTCGAAACCTGTGGGAATGTGTTTTGGATTGATCTCAATCACCGCTTCCTTCAATTATGGCCGGAGAAAGAACTTTACGCGGCGCATATCGAACGATCCTTATTCAATATCGTATTCGCGGCACAGGCGGAAGACGGATGTATCCGCTATTTCAATCAACTGAACGATTCAAAATTTCCTCCGCTGAGGGAAAATACCTGTTGTGAGATTCAGGCGACAGCAATATATGGCATGTTACCCCAGTATATCTATTCGTTGGCTGATGACGGCGTTTATGTGAATTTATTTGCCGCGTCCGATTATGAATTTACAATGAAGGACCAGTCGGTGAAATTAGCCATGGAAACAAAATTCCCTTATGATAAAGGAGTATCCCTGCATGTTTCCACTAATTCTCCCATAAACATGAAGGTGCGTATCCGTATTCCCGAGTGGTTGGCCGGTGATGCTGATTTGAAAGTAAACAGAAAAAAGATCAGCAAGGTTGTTCCCGGAAGTTATGTTACGTTAGACCGTACGTGGAAAGAGGGAGATTTGATTACCTGGGAACTGCCTATGAAGTGGAAATATGAGAAATACATCGGAATAAACCGTATAAAAGATGCTACGAGATATGCGTTTTCTTACGGGCCAATGCTTATGGCCGTTCAAGGTCCCTTAATGCAGGATGTCTTACAAGCTGAAAATGAGCCTTCTATCCGGCTCCGGATGTCGCCCGAGTCATTGCTGAAAAAGATCCGGGTTACCGATAAACCTTGTGAATTTACCATTGAAGGAGAACCGGATTATACGCTTACTCCCTATTTTTCTATACACAGGGGAACTTTCACGTGTTTCCCGGGTCTGGATAAGGTACGGAGTACGAAATAAAAACCAATTATATCTTCATTAAAACATTACATTATTTAATCTATCAAATTATATAAAATCATGGGAAAATATTCAGTTATTTTAGGCAATCTGGGAAACACCTGCGATCGTTTCTGCAAAGGATATAAAGATAATCCTTCAACAGAGGAAATGCTGGCATTAGCCATACAAATTCCTCATGTAGAAGGTATTGAACTTGTCGGGACATGGGATATCCGTCCCGATAATGTAAAAGACATGAAAAGACGGATGGAAGACTACGGTAAAACCTGCGTATCAATAATTCCGGACACATTTACCGGTCCGGAATACGGAAAAGGTACCATTACAAACACAAATCGCGGAATCCGGCGAAAAGCCCTTGATTATCTGCGCCAGATGAGTGAAATCGCTCTCGAAATGAATTGTGGTATCGTTAATTTATGGATGGCTCAGGATGGTTATGATTATCTGCTTACAGCTGATTATGATCAGGAACGGGAATGGCTTTGTGAAGGTACAACCGCACTTGCAAAAGAATTTCCGACATTAAAATTCGCCCTGGAATATAAACCGAAAGAGCCCCGGAATTACTCTTATCATGCACGCATGAGCGATACCATCCTGGCCGCAAAAGAAACCAACTGCAGCAATGTAGGCGTATGCATAGATACGGGCCATAGTTTTGTGGCCGGAGAAAACGTAGCAGAAGCCGTCATTTTGGCAAAACGCGCAGGCAATATGCTTTTCCACATGCACTTCAACGATAATCACGGCCTCTGGGATGACGATATGATTGTCGGCAGCGTACACAGTACCGTTTATATAGATCTGCTCTACCAACTGAAGAAAACCGGATATGACGGATGGCTTTCCATGGATCAGTATCCCTATCGCGAAAATGCAACGGATGCGATCGCGGAAAGTATTCTGTGGGTCCGCCATTTTGAACGGATTGTAGAAGAAAATTTTACAGAAATAGAAACCCTTGTAAAAATGAACGATGCTGTGGAAACTTCGCGTTTTATGCGTAAAGTATTATTCAAATAAATCCGTTCTTACCGGAATAAAGATAAGGCTGCAGATCTTACAGCCTTATCTTTTAATCATATAAAAAATAAACTGGAATAACATAGAACCCCGAATTCAACTATATGGAAAAGAAAAACAATGATCAGTCCAAACTAAATAATCAAAGAAAAATATCCTTTCTCGTTCTTACCGGATTATTCTTTATCTGGGGATTTATCATATCAATGAATGATATATTAATCCCCTATTTCAAAGGTATATTCGAACTGAGCTACTTTCAGGCCATGCTTGTACAATTTGCATTTTTCGGTTCGTTTTTTATCGGTTCCCTGATCTATTTTATTTTGTCTGTAAAAACGGGAGATCCGATCGCTAAAATCGGCTATCGCAACGGTATGGCAGGAGGTCTTTTTCTGGCAGGAATCGGTTGTTTACTCTTCTATCCGGCAGCGTCCTTACACAGTTACGGTTTTTTCCTGGGTGCGTTATTTTGCCTTGGACTGGGAATCACATTTCTACAAATAGCAGCAAATCCCTATGCAGCGTTATTAGGCCCGGAAAAAACAGCTTCTTCCAGATTAAACCTTGCACAAGGGGTCAACTCTCTCGGCACGGTTACCGGTCCTCTTTTAGGAGGATATCTTATTTTCCAGTATTTTTTTGATCCGGTAAGCAGCGAAGCAGACTCTGTACGTATACCCTATCTGGTATTCGCCGTTATATTTATCCTTGTTTCAATCATTATCCGTATCACTCCATTTCCTGAATTCCACCGGTCGGAATCTCCGGAAAAAGGCCTGGGCGTTTTTCGCTATCCGCAGCTATTGTTGGGCGTAGCGGCTATATTTGCCTCTATTGGCGCAGAAGTCGCTACCGGAAGTTTGTTAATCAATTTTTTCGGTATGGAAGATATTGCAGGGATGAATGAAGCCAAAGCCAGTCAATATGTCGCATTTTACTGGGGAGGCCTGATGATCGGACGTCTTTTGGGTGCGGTATCATTCAGTGATAATTCACCCAAAAAGAAAATACTTTATTCAGGAATCATTGTCGCAACCGCATTAGGAGTCATATTCCTGAGTAACGGAATCTATATAACCGGAATATTTACATTCCTTATCATGCTCAACCTGTTCGCATTCCGGATCGGATGTTCTCTACCGGGAAAAACAGTAGGCGTTTTTTCCCTGAATATAATCATCCTGTTAATCATTGCATTTTTTTCAAAGGGACAATTAGCGATGTGGAGTGTAATAGGCATAGGTCTATTCGCATCTATCATGTGGTCTAATATTTTTACACTGGCAATCCGCGGATTAGGCAAGTTTACCAGTCAGGGATCTTCCCTGCTGATCATGGCAATACTCGGAGCAGCGATTATCCCTCCCATTCAGGGAATGGCTGCCGACTCTTTCGGCATACAGAACTCTTTTATCGTAATACTTGCCTGTCACCTGTTCGTCGCATGGTATGGCCTGGCAGGCAGTAAAAAGATGAAACAGGCTGATAACGTATAAATTGATATAGCATACAAGTCATAACTAATCAGAAAGGAATTTATGATCTTTCCCGGATATATAAAAAAAGCACGTATACCATTTGTATTTTGCATGATCATGCTAAATAATATAAATACATATTCACAACCCACAGATAACGAAAAAGAGAAATACGTTGGTATATTTTATTTTGTATGGCTGGGTCAACATGACGCCGAACAACAGGGAAATTACGATATAACCCGGTTATTTGAAAACCACCGTCAGGATCTGTTTGACAAAGAGGGAACACCTGAAAGCCCCAAAGACCAGTATCATTTCTGGGGGGAGCCTTTATACGGATATTATAACAGTGCGGACCCGTGGGTTATAACCCGCCATATAGAGTTATTAACCGAAGCGGGTATCGATTACATCATGATCGATGCAACCAACGGTTTTTACTATCCCAATACCCTGTTTGTATTACTGGATAAACTCCTCTCTTTTAAGCAAAAAGGATATCATATTCCCCAAGTCGCCTTTTATACGAATTCACATTCGGGAACTACTGCCGGAAATATCTATGAACATTATTACCGCTCCGGCAAGTATGATGAGGTCTGGTTTATGCCGGAAGGGAAACCGCTGATTATAGGTATCACGCGTAACAATAACAATGCCTCCGACCAGCTAAACGCGCCGGGTTATCACGATTTTATAAGTGACGACCTGATCAAATATTTTGATGTCAGGGAATCCCAATGGCCGACAGCCCTGTTTAATGACCATGCTTTTCCATGGATAAGCTGGGAATATCCGCAGAGAGTACAAAACGGGGTTTTACCGGTATCTGTCGCTCAACACTCACCGGTGAATGTTGTTTTTTCAGACACGATATATGCCAAAGGAAGAGGATTTGATGCGATCAACAAAAAGAATAATAAAGATTTGGCGCGTACAGGTAAAAATTTTCAGGATCAGTGGAATACGGTTTTCAGGAATAAAGACTCAATATACAATGTCTTTATTACAGGCTGGAATGAATGGGTGGCCATAAAAACCGTTATAAATGACAAAGTCGCTTTCGTAGACGCCTTCAATGAAGAGTTTTCAAGAGATGTGGAAATGATGAAAGGAGGCTATGGTGATAATTTCTATCTGCAGATGGTCGATAACATTGGTTGTTTTAAAGGATCCCCTGTCAATAACTATAAAAAAGCGGAAATATCAATAGATTTCAATAATGATAACTTGTCACAATGGAATACAGCCGCACATTACGAAGACCTGGCCGGAGATGCGATCGTTCGTAATTATCCGGATTTCTCCGGAAAAAACAACTATATTGATAACAGTGCGCGGAATGACATCACCGATATAAAAGTTGCCCATGACAATCAGAATGTCTACTTCCTGATAAAAACAGAGAAAGAGATCATCCCTCACAATGGAAAAGATCTTAACTGGATGAATATTCTCATACAGACACCCAACAGCAAAAATAAGCCTTTCGGATATGATTTTATAATAAACCGTTTTCCGGATAAACAAGGAAAAAGCGCTATCGAAAAGGCGGAAAGCGGAAATAAATGGAAAAAACGAGGGACAGCACAATACCGCCTGCACGGGACGTATCTATTTGTTTCCGTTCCCTTGAAAACACTGGGTATGAACAAAGAGAATGTTTCTTTCGGCTTTAAAGTCGCTGATAATGTTACGAATCAGGAGGATATCATGGATTATTATATTTCCGGAGACAGCGCTCCCATAGGGCGATTAAATTTTCATTACGGAAATAACCCGTAGTTCATTTTGAATGAATCACGCCCAGTTCCATACAACTTTAATGCAATAATAGATAATCGTATGAAACGAACATGATCAATGTATCGCCAACCGAAGGTCAACGAGCGAAGGCGAGTTAACTAAAAAAGTGAACCAACGGTCGCTTAGCGAAGCGTAAAGCAATTCTATATTACCTTAGTGTTAAAAATTAAATTTTGTATATATGAAAAACAAAAAACACATACTTGCCATTGCGATGATCATAGCCGGGGTATTCCGGTTACACGCCGCGACCGTACCGACTACGGTCTTATATCATAAAATATTGAATAACAAAGATACATATCCGGAACTAAGAATCGATAAAAACACCAAGGCCGGATATACTCCCGGTGGATTGGAAATTACCGGAAAAGGTGGACTCGTTCAACTTGATAAATATTATTCTTTAGGAGAACGTATGATAAGATATCATGTCAGGTTCAGTCAGGACGCGGTTGCCGTTTTCCAAAGCAATACAGGCGATTTTAAAGTATCAGTCAATATGATTGACAAGACCGTATCTGTCGCTACCCATCCGGAAAGCTGGAAAAAAATGGATTTTCTTGATCCGGAGAATGAATACATCGTGGAGATCTATCGTCTGTATCAGAAAAATACCATCCGGATCATTGATCTGTTCACGGGTGAAGCCGATCAGATAGAACTGGTTACAGACGGAACGGGAGGATGCGGCATCGGTGCCGTAAGTTCCGGATTCCATGCAGGCGGACAACATGATTACTATTGCTTCGGTTTACAAAGCGGAACTTCCGTACTGATAAAACAAATAAGCGTAATGGCCGGAGCATGCGATCTGTTATTATTAATCTATGGAGCTTCGATCAGCGAACCGGAAGGATACTTTCCAACTAAAGACTTCCCTGAAGCGTGGACACAACTTATCCAGAAGAATATCAAGGGAGAAGCAATCAGTAGCGGCCGGGGCGGATGCCAGATTGCGGAAGTCCTGGAACGCATCAAAAATGAACTTCCCTATGTCAAAGCAAAATATGTAATGGTAACAATCGGCACCAACGGAGGAAATACGGAAGAGAATCTCAGTGAACTGGTAGAATACATTCTCGGGCAAGGCTCTATACCTATACTGAACAATATACCCTGTAATGAAAGCGGAACGCAGGTCGAAGTCAACCGGGTGATTGAAAAAGTACGCAGGAAATACAATATAAACGGCTGCAGATTTGATCTCGCCACCTCTGTGAAGCACGATGGTAAAGAGGTTGATAAAACAACTATGTACCATGAAGATTATACCGGAAGCTACGGCTGGCAGATTTACCACCATCCAAACGTAAAAGGTTCACGCAGGATGTACCTCCGGACATTAATCGATATCCCTGAAATATACGAGTAATATTGATCTGTCATCCGGATTGAAAATTAACCTGATAATTTTAAACTCAATCATATTTATGGAAAACAAGACCGTACTATGGATAATTATTCTGCTGTTTTTTTCTTCACAGAATAACATTTCCGGACAAACAACGATTCATAAGCTTCCGAACGGTACGGTTTACCGTATCATTCAAACGGACGATTCTTATATATTAGACTCTGCCGTTTATCACATTTTTATTCCCGAATCTGCAGAAAAGATCCGGGGAGTATTTATTCATCAGCATGGATGTACGATGGAAGGGAGAGGCGTATCTACAGCTTATGATATCCAATATCAGGCTTTTGCTAAAAAATGGAATCTGGCAATTATCGGTCCCGATTTATACTCCGCATCCGGAAATTGCCATAACTGGAAAAATCCTGAATCCGGATCAGGAGATGCTTTATTGAAAACGCTGGAAGAAACGGGAGAAATATCCGGTCACCCGGAACTTACGAATGCTCCCTGGTTACTTTGGGGACATTCCGGAGGTGGATATTGGGCGCAGGCCATGATGAGAGATTACCCGGAAAGGACGATTGCCCTCTTCAGTTATTCTCCGGGACTTAACCCTACCTGGGATTATCCCAAAGAGGCGCTGAAAATACCGGTCATGATCCGTCATGCCGGGATAAACGGCGATGCCTGCTGCTGGGAATCTGCCCTGAATACGTATAATAAGTTAAGAAAAAACGGAGGATATACCAGTATAGCCTATACTCCTTATCAGAATCATAATTTCAGCTATGTCCGCTATATGGCGATCCCGTTCTTCGAATCTGTTCTTTCCCAGCGATTATCAGAAAACAATCCCGATATTCTCCACGAGATGAATTCCTCAAAAGCATGGTTAGGCGATACATTACGGTTAAATACGTACAAAGCGTCCGGATATAAAGGTGATCAAAATTCAATGTCGTGGTTACCTGATTCAACGGTTGCCGCTAAATGGAAAGAATATATAATAACCGGAACCGTTATCGACCGGACTCCCCCACCTGCCCCTTACGACCTGAATATATCCGTGAAGCATAACCGCGCTCTTGAACTGACATGGAAAGCCGATGCCGACATTGAATCCGGAATCAAGTTTTTTAATATATACAATGGTTCCCATCTTATTGCGCGTTATCCTTCCTGCGGAGATTATCAGGCGTTTGATACAAACGGAGATGATGCATACCCTGTTTCCACCCTCCCGGAAATGAAACTGGAACTCACCGGCATCATCGTTGGAGATCATAAAATTTCCATCTCATCGGTAAACCATTTTATGCTGGAATCAGATAAAACAGAATTTCCCCAATAACAAAACAAAAAACATAAATATCATGAAACGAGCATGATCAATGTATCGCCAACCGAAGGTCAGCCTTAGCTAAAGGCGATGAACCGAAGGTCAACGAGCGAAGGCGAGTTAACTAAAAAAAGCGAACCAACGGTCGCTTAGCGAAGCGTAAAGCAATTCTATATTACCTTTTAGTATTTAAAACATAAGTAGAAATTCGTTCTAATACAGCGATTTACATTTTTGTTTCGTACTATGGGGTACGATTTGGAGCGGATTCAAAGAACTGATTTGACCACGTTTGTCC
>JAITVS010000015.1 GCA_031285685.1 Tannerella sp. | reverse complement strand
GGTCTGCACGATTATTACATGCGGTTGACCACTTTTTTCGGGCAATTCCGGGCAATAGGTACGAACTATAATCAGGTGGTAAAGGCTCTCAACACTAATTTTGCGGAGAAAAAAGCGCTTGCCTTTCTCTATAAGCTGGAGAAAATAACCATTGATCTTGTGGATTTGCAACATCGGATCATCGCCCTTACCAATGAGTTGAAACAAAAAATCGACAGCTATGGTAGCCAGGATTAATGCGGGAAGCTCCCTGTTCGGGGCATTGGCTTACAATCAGGAAAAGGTGGAGAAAGATGGGGCGAAGGTTCTTTTCGGCAACCGGATTATTCAAAATACGGATGGCCGGTATAGCATGCGGAACATGATGGATTCTTTCAAACCTTATCTGGATGCCAATAACAAAACGGAAAAACCCATACTCCATATCTCGCTCAACCCGCATCTGGATGATAAGCTGTCGGAAGAGCAGTTATGCGAAATAGCTAAAAAGTATATGGACCGTATGGGCTATGGCGACCAGCCCTATCTTGTCTATAAGCACGAAGATATCGACAGGCATCATATCCATATCGTCAGTGTCAATGTAGACGGGACAGGGAAAAAAATCAGCAATTCCAATGATTTTTACAAGTCGAAAAAGATTACCCGCGAGCTGGAGAAGGAATACCACCTGCTCCCGGCCGAAAAGCAGAAGGACTCGCAAAGCTTACCACTCAAACCTGTGGACATCAAAGCGGGCAATGTAAAACAGCAGGTAGCCGGTATCGTCAAAAGCCTGATGAGAGACTACCGTTTCCAAAGCATAAACGAATACAGGGCATTACTCAATATATACAATGTCACGGTAGAGGAGGTAAAAGGCGAGGTCCGGGGAAAAGGCTACAGCGGGCTGGTCTATTCCGCATTGGATAAAAATGGAGAAAAAAGGGGCAACCCCTTCAAGGCATCGCTTATCGGCAGGGATGCAGGGTATAATGCCTTGCAGAAGAAAATAGCTTCTTCCAAAAAATCGATGAAGGAGAAAGCCGTATACGACAGGACAAAAGCCATCGTTTCATCCTGTATGAAAAACAATCCTTCGAGGAAGCAATTCGAAAAGGAGTTGGCGAAGAATGGTATTTCCGTGTTATTCAGGGAGAATGATGATAAACGTATCTACGGCGTAACTTTTACCGACCACCGGGAAAAGGTGGTATTCAATGGTTCCCGCTTAGGTAAGGAGTTTTCGGCGAATGTATTTCACGAGCTATTCAACGGGAACGGCAGGCAGGATAAGCACAGTATTGATAATGAAAAACAATTTCACACCAATAATCAGGACTATCAACACGGACAGGATTCTGCCGGCGAAGCTATCGCGGGAATATTTTCCATGGAACAGCACGGTGATAATTACGAAGAGATTGCTTTTACCAATCGTATGAAGCGGAGGAAAAAGAAACGCAGGGGGTACGGGCTTTAATCTTTTGGGCCTCTCATGTTCCGCAAGGTAATTATCCACAGGCTTATAACCGAAACGGCGGCGATTATCCAAACCGGGATAATCCATGTATGGAAGAAGGGAGCGAAATAACTCCCCAGCAATATACCTGTACATAGCAGGCAAATTTTGAAAATTGCAAAGTCAAAGCCTGTAAAGTGACGTGTCGCGCCTAACATCCGGGAAATAAGATTTTTCATCGTGTTTTTTCTATTTATAAAATCTGTAGCTGACAATTTATTTACCAATCAATAATCAAAAGTATAAAAAATATGCAACAGGAAGATGATTTAAGAGGATTGGCCAAAGTCATGGAGTTCATGCGGGCTGTCAGTATCTTATTTGTGGTAATACATATTTACTGGTTCTGTTACCAGGCTATATTGGAGCAGGGTATTAATATCGGAGTAGTAGATAAGATATTACTGAACTTCCAGAAAACGGCGGGGCTGTTTTCCAATATACTCTGGACGAAGCTGTTCGCCGTAGTGTTCCTGGCATTGTCCTGTCTGGGAACAAAAGGGGTAAAAGAAGAGAAAATCACATGGGATAAAATATATGTATTTTTATTCGTTGGGTTTATTTTCTTTTTTCTCAACTGGTGGATACTGGATCTACCCTTACCATTGGTAGCCAATACGTCCATTTATATATTTACGATGACTATCGGGTATATCCTGCTACTGATGGTAGGGCTCTGGATGAGCCGTTTACTGAAAAACAACCTGATGGAGGACGTCTTCAATATGGAGAACGAATCCTTTATGCAGGAAACCCGTTTGATGGAGAATGAATATTCGGTCAACCTGCCGACACGGTTTTTCTATAAGAAGAAATGGAACAACGGGTGGATCAATGTTGTCAATCCGTTCCGGGCGACTATTGTATTGGGTACTCCTGGTTCTGGCAAGTCATACGCCGTTGTCAACAATTTTATTACCCAGCAGATTGAAAAAGCTTATTCGATGTACATTTACGACTACAAGCACCCAGACCTCTCGACTATAGCCTACAACACATTGCTCAAAAATAAGGATAAATACAAGGTACAACCGCAGTTTTATGTGATAAACTTCGACAATCCGGAAAAAAGCCACCGCTGCAATCCGATTGCTCCCGAATTTATGACCGACATCAGCGATGCATATGAAAGTGCGTATACGATAATGTTAAATTTGAACAAAACGTGGATTCAGAAGCAGGGGGACTTCTTTGTCGAATCACCGATTATCCTGTTTGCAGCAATTATTTGGTATCTGCGTATTTATCAGGAAGGGAAGTACTGCACATTTCCCCATGCTATCGAGTTTTTGAATAAACCCTACAAGGATATTTTCCCGATCCTGACTTCTTACCCGCAGTTGGAAAATTACCTGTCTCCCTTTATGGACGCGTGGCAGGGCGGAGCGGCTGATCAGTTGATGGGCCAGATAGCATCGGCTAAAATCCCCTTATCCAGGATGATAAGCCCTCAGTTATATTGGGTAATGACAGGCAGTGATTTTACCCTTGATATCAATAATCCGGATGCCCCGAAGATACTGTGTGTAGGCAACAACCCCGACCGCCAGAATATCTATTCGGCGGCATTGGGTTTGTATAACAGCCGTATCGTAAAGCTGATCAACAAAAAAGGGATGTTAAAGAGTTCGGTTATTATTGATGAGCTGCCGACTATCTATTTCCGTGGGTTGGATAACCTGATAGCGACAGCCCGGAGCAATAAAGTGGCTGTATGCCTGGGGTTTCAGGATTTCAGTCAGTTAAACCGCGACTATGGGGATAAGGAATCGAAAGTGGTGCAAAATACGGTTGGTAACATATTCTCAGGACAGGTAGTCGGCGAATCGGCGAAAACCCTGTCGGAACGCTTTGGGAAAGTGTTGCAGAAACGACAGTCCATGACCATTAACCGGCAGGATAAATCGACTTCCATCAGTACGCAGCTGGACAGCCTGATTCCTGCAAGTAAAATTTCAAATTTAACACAAGGCATGTTTGTAGGGGCTGTATCGGATAATTTCGATGAAAGGATTGAGCAGAAGATTTTCCATGCCGAAATTGTAGTGGATAACGAGAAAGTAGCTATCGAAACGAAAGCTTACAAGCAAATTCCCATTATAACTAATTTCTCGGACGAACAGGGAAATAACCGGATGTCAGAGCAAATCGAAGCCAATTATTACCGGATAAAGCAGGAAACCCAACAGATTGTTGACAATGAAAAGGCAAAATTGAAGGATGACCCGAAGTATGCGAAGCTGATTACGGATTAACCGGGTATTTATCTGATATATAAGAGTTGAAAGTAAAGCCATAGCCATAGGGCAATTTTGCCCTATGGCTTTTATAGATTACCTGTTTTTCCGTCCTTTCTTCTTCCTGAAAATACCGTTATCCATATCTTCCATGCGTTTCCGCAATTTGGTAACCATTTCATCCAGAAACTGGGTCCTGTTTTCATCGGTACGCATACGGACCGCCCTGAATGTATTGAAGCAATCGTTCACCTCAAAATCGAAAACTTCACCCAGGTAATCGACGAATTCCTCGATTTCTACTTCTCCGTCATTAAAACGGCCTGATTCGATCATCCCGTTTGCCATCTCGACAAAATCGGTCGGGTTACCTTTCCAAACGATGGCCCTTTTCTTTTTCCTTCCTTTTGATTTCACCTCTCTTATCCCACTCTGGAGCTGCCATTGGATAAGCTGCTGTTCGGTTTCAACCAGGGATATAGCTTTATTTACAATACTTAAAGCATTTTTCCCCCTGCCCGTCCGGTAAGTTGTTTTGAACTCCGGCGAGTTCCAAACGCACATAACTGAGATTGAAATACAGTTCTGTAAGGTTTGTTCCGGTTTGTAACTTGTTTAGAAGTTGTTGCGCAAATTCTTTATAGGCTTCTTCTAATCCTGTTAATAACTCATTACTTTGTAAGCTGTCTCTCAACTGAGAGAACAACCTCATTTTCATTAATTGTTCCATAAAAAATAAAGTTTATAAATTAATAAAATATCCTCGAATCCTATATTAATATAGCATCTAGGATATAAAGGATTTATCGTTAATCTTTATTTTTATCAAGGATTATTTCTATGAAAGATCTCTCTAATACGTCATAATATCAAATATTATTTCCAAAGCTTTTCTGGATATACATTTTCTTCAACTAAAGCTCGAATATGATTTACGGCATAAGCCTTATCTGCGGCATATGTTACACCAAACCATTTGCTGTTAGTATCCAATACCTTCATTGAAACTTTGTTAGCCTTTATTAGATTGTTAACCACCAATGGTATAAAGAATTCACTTTTCAGATTATAATAATTAGCACTATTTGATAGGAAATGAATAAAATAATCTTCGCTATATTCAAAATAATCAGGAGTAAAACCAAACATATTCATAGAAACAGGCGTATTTTCATCTAATGAAATCCATTTCCCGTTTTCATCCTTATATGATATTATTCCATTCATCCTCACTACTTCAGTACGCTCCACAATGCTAGTCAAAAAGTTGTCCTCATCTTTAGAACATATACCTCTTGCAACAGTCCCATTTTCAGATAAGGTATTCCCGCATCTAAAACCAACCATGGCGTACCGACCTTTACTTTCGTTTGATAAAGAAGATAAATATTCAGCCATTACCATGTATGCATCCCTATTATAAAAGTCATCGCAATTAATTACACAAAACGGCTCTTTGATTATATCTTTACCCATTAATACGGCATGATTGGTACCACATGGTTTTTCTCGCCCTTCAGGACATTTGAATCCAGGAGGAAGAGCATCTAATGATTGAAAGACTAATGCTGTTTCGATTTTATCTTCATATTTTGAAAGGACTTTTTTATGAAATTCATCTTCAAAATCTTTTCGTATGACAAAAACAAGTTTACCAAAACCTGCCTGAATTGCATCATATATTGAATAATCCATAATTGTCTCTCCATTAGGACCTAATTCATCCAGTTGCTTCAACCCGCCATAACGGCTGCCCATTCCGGCAGCTAAAAGGAATAATGTTGGTTTCATTTCTTTTTATTATCTTTTTTATACATGTTTCTTCGATTTCCATACGACCAGTACAA
>JAITVS010000311.1 GCA_031285685.1 Tannerella sp. | reverse complement strand
CAATCCCAAGTGAAGCGACAATTTGGCTTTTGCCAACGACAGATCCAAGGTGGCAATATGCTGGGCATTTTCCAACAGGATGCTGGAAAATGGGGACAATTTTACCGACAACTCTTCCCGTATCTGATCTTCTAATTGCGACATCTCTATGAAAAGAGCTTCTTTTTTATTTACCTCTTTTTCTTGTAAATATAGCACTCTTTTTTCCGCCAATTCATCAGAATACTGGGCGTAAATATAGAAATAAGGAATGCGGTTTTGTTCGGGATCTAACAGGGCTATCACATCACATAACGAATGAATATTGAATGATGACAATACTGTTTCCGGAGACGTTGCGCACAACGTCTCCACATTCAAAATATTCAAGATGTTTTCTGTCAAAATCGCAAACTTCTTGACCTCAAACAGCTGAATATCGTCCATCACTTTCCCCGCCGCCAAATTTGACAAGGTGTGTGAAATATCGTGGAAAGAGGATAGATTTCCCGATAGTTTTTCCATCTGCTCATTCTTCGATTCATCTCTCAGCATATCAACCCATTGACTTGTCAGTTGCAATTCCAATTCGATAGCATTGCGATCGGTGGAATAAGGAAGTTCCATCAACTTTTTCCTGCCCAATGGAGAGTGCAACGGCAGGTTTTCATAAATGAACGAAAGTCCGTTAATTTGCTGAATAGCTGTGCGAAAAGTAAGTGCGGATGATTTCATACTCATTCGTTAGATTGTTTTTTTATGTCGTAAACCGGGAGCTGCAACGCCATCTCCAGTTCCGCTTTCAACTGGTCGGAATCCATCGCATAGCCGGACGGCGAGGTCGGGTTGATGCAAACCGCAATCAGTTTGGTTTTCAATAACACGTTGATTCGTCCTCCTTTTTTCAAAAACGCACTAACGGCATCCCTGGTCGCATAAATTCTAGAAAAATCCTTGACAATCAATACAGTATCTTGTATTTCTTTTTGCATACGCAACAGATCCAATAGTTTATCGGTGACAATTCCCGCCGCATAAATCGTTAATCCATATTGGAATAGTCTATTTTTATAACCTTGCAGCAACAACGAAGACGGTATCTCCAAATCATGTATAACACCATCGTTATCAATCGCATACATTCCATTTTCCAAATTCAGTAACTCTTCTTGATGCTGGGTTTGATAGGGTTCCAACGCAATGAGGCGACAGGTCTGTTTGGTTTTGCTGATCAATTCAGGAAGATGGGAGGAGAGAGCGGCACCGGTAGTCAAAATCATACAATCGGTAATGGCGGGCGATCCCAGGCTTTTCCGGGAAAGTGCTCCGTCAACCATTGTAATATCAGGGCCATACATTGACATTTGCTGAATAGTCTCTTTCAACCAGACCACAGTGGACGGTCCAGAGAGAATCACCTTGCCTGGCATTTGCACCCATGCGGTTATTAATCGTCCCAGTATTGTTTTCCGTTGAGAAATATCCAAGATTTCCGAGGTCAGCAATTTCTCTTTGTAGTGTTTTTCGGAAGTCAGGAAAATCGTCCCTTCAGGCAAGAAAATCTCCGGTTTGTAGGTATGAGTCACCAAATCTACATTCTCGCCATCAATGCCGATCGAGGTCACCGCCGCCCGTTTGCCCCGCTGCTCCAATTGTCGAATAATGTAGTTGAACACCTCGGTCTTCCCCGTGTTTTTTTCCATCCCCACCATCGACAGACTTCTGTATTTCAATATATCATCTATGAACATAATGGGGGCAAAGATAGGGAAAATACCCCACATTTACACAGAACATAATGGGATTAAGCAAGTTGCCGAGTGCCATACGATGAATCACAATTTGTTGTCTTATTCTCTTTTTCAAACGCCAACAATTTCTTTTTCCGCCAAATACCTCCACCATAACCTGTTAGCGTGCCGTCTGTCCCAATAACCCTATGACAAGGCAGGATTATGGAGATTTTGTTCTTCCCGTTTGCATTGGCAACAGCCCTCACCGCAGAAGGTTTGCCTAAAAATTCAGCTTGTTTGGCATAGCTTGTCGTAGTGCCATAAGGTATTTTCAACAAACTAAGCCACACTTCCTTTTGAAATTCCGTGCCTACCAAATCCAACGGAATATCAAATTCTTTGCGTTCGCCTTTGAAATACTCGTCTAATTGCTTTTTAAGGATTTCAAAATAAGGATTTTCAGCTTGCACAAGGGGAGCTTTACAGGAAGAAGCTAATTGCCTTAATTCCAAATCAAGCAATTTATAATCGGCAAATTCGAACATGCAAATTCCTTGATCGGTTGCGGCGGCAATCATTAGTCCCAAATCAGTTTCAATATATGTTATGCTGACAATTTGTTTGTTTTTACTTTTCTGCGGAGAAGTACCAATAACATTTTTAACCATACTATTAAATCCACTCAATGAATCATAACCCGAATCGAAAGCAACGTCCGTCACTCTTTCCAGGAGTGCTTTGTGAAATATTTCTTTTTCGTTTTCCATCGTATTATATTTTTAATAATCGCTCAAATCTTACGGGGTTCGGTTTTATCTTAATTTACAGTACTATTACCCCTGAAATTTATTTATTTTGTTCAATACACTTATAACGTTTTTAAAGCATATTCAACTTGAATTTTATGCTTCGTTTTTCACCTACAAAAGTATGAATAATTTTAAAAAACAAACTATCTTTGCAAATTCATTTTACAAAACACTATTATCGCATGAAACGTTTTATTGTATTACCGCTACTATTTCTGTTTCTTTCTTTAACAAATATAGAAGCACAGGAACAAAGAGAACCGGAACAAACAGATGTAATCACTTTCGCTGTTGGTTCTTATGAAATCACAACCCTTTCGGAGGAACAAAAAAATGGAAACACCAGCGTTTTGATTGACGCGTCTCCCGAAATTCTTAGTAAGCACGCACCGGAAGGAACGTATCCAACGGCAAACAACGCTTTTCTGGTAAAAGCCTTGGATAAAGTCGTACTAATCGATGCCGGTTATGGAATGAAATTATTTAATAATCTGCAATCTCGAAATATTACAGCCGAAAAGGTTGATGTAATCTTGATCACCCATATGCATGGCGACCATATCGGCGGTTTGCTAAAAGATGGGGCTCCGACATTTCCCAATGCTGAAATATATATTGCTCAGCCGGAATATGATTATTGGATGAGTGACAAAGCTCGAGGTGGAGGCGTTCAAGCTCGGGCAGTGATTGAAGCGTATAAAGACAAACTGCATTTATTTACACCATCGGAAATAGAAACGGAAGGGATCGAGCTATTTTCCGGTTTTCGGGCCGTTGCCACTTATGGGCACACGCCTGGGCACACGGCTTTTCTAATCGAATCGAATGGCTCCAAGATGTTGGTTTGGGGTGATTTGACCCATGCCATGGCTCTTCAGATACCTCATCCTGAAATCGCTGTCACTTATGATACCGACCCTCAACAAGCTATTGCATCACGCAAAAAGCTGTTTGAATATGTTGCTTTACATAAAATACCTGTTGCCGGAATGCACATCGCTTTTCCTGCTGTGGGAAATGTAAAAAAGGGGAAAGAGCGAAAATATTCTTTTGAAGCGCTTTGCCTGTGTTTAGGGATATAGACTCAAAGATAGCCAATAAACTCTTTTTTGTAATAGAATTTACTATTGACCGATTAAAAGCCGGCATTATTTTCAGTTTATTGATTTTTATCTATTTACGGCTTCAAGAAGTCCTCATTTCAAAAGTTACCCCTAGTGTCCTGTCAATTTGATTATGTTTTATATTTAGTTTATCTTTGCCTCAAAAACGACAATGGCAATACGTTATAAAGTAATATTAAGCGATGCGGAGCGTACAGAATTGGAAAACATCCTTAAAAAAGGCAAACACACCTCATTGGAGTTCCGTAACGCTTGCATATTATTAAACAGCGACGAAAGCGCTGCCGGAAACAAGAGTAGTAATGAATCTATAGCTCAAATGCTTCATATAACCACCAAGACCGTTGAGCGGTTAAGACAACGATTTGTGGAAGAAGGATATGAAGCTTGTTTGGGCAGGAAACCGTATCCGGAGGTTACTAAAATTAAAGCAGATGGCGACTTTGAAGCTCATTTAATAGCATTAAGCTGTAGTGAAGCGCCTGAAGGCTATGCTCGCTGGTCATTACGATTACTTGCGGACAAGATGGTTGAGTTAAAGTTTGTCGACACCATTTCGCATGAAACAATCAG
>JAITVS010000325.1 GCA_031285685.1 Tannerella sp. | reverse complement strand
AGTGAAAGCCTTTAGAAGGCAGTTCAGAGGAGTTGCTGATATACCATTCTTCCTATATAGGCTATCAATGTTGTGTGCATAACAAGTCAGTTACTGCAACCGGGTTTTCGGACTGACCCTCTTTAAGTCCGGATCAACCAATCCTTGCTTTTGATGCTGACAATTCGCGGTATTGGAAATATGCCTGGATTCGTGAAGCCAATATATTTATTAAGAATATCAGTGACAGGAGTCTGACCACGATTGATGAGACGCTTGCTAAACGCCTGGAGCTGGAAGCGCGTTTTATCCGTGCGTTTATCTATTTTGAACATGTGAAATGGTATGGGGGAGTGCCACTCTTGACAGAAGCGCAGGAGTTGACGAATGATTTCAGTGAATTGCTTGTCCCGCGGGAATCGACGAAGAAATGCTTTGAGTTTATTATTGATGAGTTAAAAGCCTGTGTGGATGGATTGCCGGAGTCTTATGATGCGGCGGATCTGGGGCGTGTGACCAAAGGTGCGGCCATGGCTTTTCTGGGCCGTGTTTATTTATTCCGTGCCAGTCCGCAGTTTAATCCGAATAATACGGCGGAACATTGGAATACGGCTTATAGCTACAATAAACAAACATTGGATTATCTGACAGGTAAAGGATATGGCCTTATTACGGATCTGGATTATAATGATATATTCCTGACGGAAATGCATAAAGAGGTTGTTTTCGCGATCCGGTATATCTATCCGGGACGGACACATAATGAAGATGCCCGAATGCGTCCGATTACACATGCGCAGAATGCGACGGGTGCCTGTCATCCGATTCAGAAAGTGATTGATATGTGGCCTACAATAGAAGGTAAGCGTTTCTCTATTAATGATATCAAACCCGGACAGGATATTACGGATCTCTGGAAGAACAGGGATAACTGTTTTTATGGGGCTATAGTATACCATGGTTCTTCCTATCTGGATGTTCCGTATATGGAGATGAATCAGAATGCCCAGAATGGTTATGCGTATGGAAAGAATAACGGTAGCCGCACCGGATATTATTCTAAAAAGTTTATTAACCAGAGTTATTCGATAAATGATGCTTCTAATTCGGGTACGGATTACATTGATATCCGTTTTGCGGAAGTCATGTTGAACTATGCAGAGGCTGCGGTAGAAACGAACCATATATCGGAAGCCTTTGAAGTACTGAGTAAAATCCGTGACAGAGCCGGCATCCTGAAAACCGTACCGGGTGATCCGGAACTTGCAGGCAGGGAATACGGACTTGATCCGGGTATGAATCAGGCCGATATGCGTCAGGCCGTGCGGGATGAACGTTATATCGAATTGTTATTCGAACGGAAGCGCCTGTGGGATTTACGTCGTTGGAAGATTTATCATGAAGTGATGATCGGCAAAGGAAAACGGTATGCTTTGATTCTGACGGAGGAAACGGACAAATCCCTTTCCTGGGAATTATTTGACCGAGATAATACACCGATGATTACGGATGATCGGATTTACTTCCTGCCGTTGTCGCAAACCGATGAGTTGAATAAGAACTCCAAACTGGAACAAACGAAAGGATGGGGTGGAAATTTTGATCCGTTGGAAGGTATGTAATAAAAAATCGGACGGGAGTTTTGCTGAAACTTAACTCCTGTCTGTTTTTAACGATAGGAAATCAAGATGAAAAAAATGTACGTATGGATATCGGACGTCAGGCTTTCCGTGCAAATGAATTTTATGATGCTTTGGCAGATTGGGAGCTTGATTTTGTGAGTCGTTCGGACAAAGCCCGTACACTCGTAACGAAAGGATCCGAATTGGAAACAGTTAAGACTATGTTTGAGAAATATACTATCTTAGCGCGTGAATATTATGATTGATACCGACCAGAGACGATGAACAGAAATTTTATCTGCATTCTATTATTTTTTCTTATGCCGTTTTTTCTCAGGGCAGAACGTACAGACTGGCTGATCGATGGCTCCGCATATGAATCGGAAGTAGTTATAAATAATGAAAAAACACGTTTGGAATTAAGGAACGGGCTTTTACGCCGCACTTTCCTGTTGAAGCCGAACGCTGCAACGATTGCATTGGATAATCTGATGACCGGACAAAGTGAATTGAGGGCTGTTCGTCCTGAAGCTATGCTGGTTTTAGATGGTAAAGAATATCCGGTAGGAGGCCTGACCGGACAACCCGTCAGTAATTTTTTATCTGAAGAATTTATTTCCGGCCTGGTTTTATGTGATACCGCGTTTGTATTAGTCGATTATCAGGTCGGGGCAACAAAGGAACGGTTTTCATGGAAACCTAATTATAACTGGTTGTCCAGTCTCTATCCTTGGCCGGCCAGAGGTAAACGTGTGACTTTTACCTACAAAGCGCCGGAAAAGGCGCTATCTGTTCATAAAGATATCATTGTGCGGGTCATTTATGAATTATACGACGGGGTTCCTATTTTATCGAAATGGATCGAAATAGAAAACAATAGTAGGGACACTGTCGTTTTAGATTCATTTAAATCGGAAATACTGGCTCTGGTTGAGACTGCTCCGAAAGTACATTACGGAGAGCCGCATGAGGTGAGGATGATGGCGCAGAAGCCGGGATATTATACGGACAACTTCCGGAAAAAGCCTGTTCAGACGGATGCTCCGCGTGATTATATCGACCGGTTTACGCAGTTGTTTGTTGTGACTGATTATGCAATGGGTGGTGATATGGAAGCCATGAAAGATAATCCGGCTGTTCGTTGGGTATTTGACCATCCGGAGTATGAATATACGGGCATACGTTATTATGGACAATATAAACCTGCCCGTCTGGAGGTGAGTCCCTTGTTGGGGCCCGGATTACAGATTGAGCCCGGAACATCTTTTGAATCATGCACGGCCTACGAAATGCTGCGTGATGCCACTGATCAAGAGCGGAGAGGTCTTGCAGAGTGCCGCTTCTGGAGAATGATGGCTCCCTGGTCTCAGGAGAATCCGGTTTTTATGCATGTCAGGCAATCGGACGATTTATCTGTTAAGCAGGCAATTGACCAATGTGCGGAAGTCGGTTTTGAAATGGTGATAATGACTTTTGGGAGTGGTTTTAAAATAGAAAATGATTCTCTTCATTACCTGAAACGAATGAAAGAATTGAGTGATTACGCCCGCCGGAAAGGAATCGCATTAGGAGGATATTCCCTGTTGGCCAGCAGAGGGGCAGAAACGGAAGATGCTGCGATCAGTCAGCGTACGGGTGAACCGGCGAAAACAAGGGAAGAAGGAAGCCGGTTCGGGGTTTCTCCGTGTATTGCTTCGGACTGGGGGGACGTTTATTTCCGAAAGTTGGAGAACTTTTTTACCTATACGGGAATGAATGTGTTCGAATATGACGGTTCTTATCCGGGTGATCCTTGCGCTTCAACGAAACACAGCGGACATAGAGGATATGAGGATTCCCAATGGCAACAATGGAAGAAGATCAATGCTTATTATCGCTGGTGCCGTTCGATGGGCATTTATCTGAATGTTCCGGACTGGTATTTTCTTTCCGGATCGAACAAAACCCCGATGGGATATGTGGAAACCAACTGGTCATTGCCACGTGCATATCAGGAAGTGATCGAACGTCAGAATATATACGACGGAACCTGGTTGAAAACGCCCAGTATGGGATATATGTTTGTTCCTTTGACCCAGTATCACGGGGGAGGTGAAGCGGCAACAATAGAACCTTTATCCGGACATCTGGAACATTATGAAACACGTTTGCGTAATCTGTTCGGAGCAGGCGTACAGGCATGTTATCGGGGTCCGAGACTATATGATACGGAAGAAACAAAGTTATTGGTAAAGAAATGGGTTTCTTTCTATAAAAAATATCGGGCGATCCTGGATTCTGATATTATTCATTTAAGAAGGCCTGACGGACGGGACTGGGATGGGATTATGCATGTGAATCCGATGCTTAGGGAAAAGGCGTTCGTCTCGCTTTACAATCCTCTGGATGTACCTGTTGAAAAAGAAATAAAAATTCCTTTATATTATAGCGGCTTAACGGGAAGCGTAATTGTGAAGGAAAAAGATGTTTCACCGGGGAAAAGCTTTATATTATCACGTGATTATTCCATCAGGCTGAATATAACAATTCCGGCGAAGGGATATAACTGGTATATCATCGAATAAACCGGTTGCATGAAGAAAAAAACATTAAACCATTAATCGTATAATTTATGAAGTCTTTATTGTCAGTTTTGCTTTTATTACTTACAACAGTGGGCATTGAGGGCCAGCTATTTGTGAATGTATTGAACGAACTTCCGGTTTATCCGTCGGAAAGTCCGGATACCAGGGATTGGTTATTGAATAATAAACAGTTCAAAGCCGGAGTTTTTACGTCTTCCGAACGGAAAGATCTGATTTTGTCGAATGGCCTGGTGGAGCGTATATTCAGGATAACGCCGGATGTGGCTTGTATTGGTTATAAGAATCAGACAACAGGATTGCAGATGTTGCGTGCGGTTAATCCTGAGGCTATTGTGACGATTGATATGATAGAATATCCTGTCGGAGGTTTGAACGGACAAAAGGAAAGAGCTTATCTGAAGAACGATTGGGTCGATGATTTTACCCCGTTTTACAGGGAATTCCGGTTGAATGATATTAAAATTTCCGAGATAAAACCTTTTATCAACTGGAAACCGGAGCGTTGGTGCTCAAATCCCAATCTGCCTACCGGAAAAACCGTAAGTTTTGTGTATAGCGCTACGAAAAACAAGCAGATAAAAGATGTGAAAATTGTGGTCAATTACGAAATATACGATGGTATCCCGTTGATTAATAAATGGGTAGAAATTATTAATGAGGGCGGAGAATCGGTTATGGTCAATAAGGTGGTCAGCGAATCTCTGGCTTTGGTGGAGGAAGAGTCTGCAGTTGTCGGTAAACCGGAAGAAATGTTGAAGCCTTCTTATCTGTATGTTGAAACAAATTATGCGTTCAATAACGCGATGAATTATCATGTGAGCGATCAGACGACGCACTGGAAAAGGGATTACAATTACACTTCGCAGGTGAATTATGACTATGATACTCCCTGTATATTGGAAATATATCCCCGTACGGATCCGGATATGAGGTTAAATCCGCGTGAAAGGTTCAGGTCTCCGCATAGTTTTGAACTCTTGTTTGATGGATATGACAGGGAGCGGAACGGCTTGGCGGTACGTAAAATGTACCGTACCGTGGCGCCTTGGGTGACGGAAAATCCGATATTCATGCATTTGGTGAGCCGTACGGACGACCAGGTCTTTACTGCGATAGACCAGTGCGCCGAAACGGGCTATGAAGCGTTAATACTCAGCTTCGGAAGCCATATTAAGATAGAGGATATTTCCGATGCGAATGTGGAAAAGATGAAGAAATTCGCTGATTATGCCCATGAACGGAACATTCAGATCGGTTGTTATTCTTTGTTTTCGAGTCGGAAGATCGGCCCGGAAACGGATGTGATCAGTCCGCTTACCGGAAAACCGGGCGGAGCGTTTTTCGGTAATGCTCCTTGTCTGGGAAGCGAATGGGGAATTGATTATGTCCGTAACTTGAAATATATGTATACTCAGACAGGATTCGATATATTTGAAAACGACGGCCCTTATCCGGGAGATGTTTGTGCTTCGACTTCACATCCCGGACATGAAGGATTACATGATTCTCAATGGAGACAGATGAATATGCAAAAGGAACTGTATCATTGGTGTAGTGAAAATGGTATCTATGTCAATGCTCCCGACTGGTATTTTTTAGACGGGACCCATAAAATCGCATTGGGTTACCGTGAAGTGAATTTTGCATTGTCGCGCGATCGTCAGAAAGTATTGAACCGCCAGAATATTTATGACGGGACATGGCTTAAAACACCTTCGATGGGCTGGGGATTTGTTCCGTTGACTGCTTATCACGGGGGTGGGCCTGATGCCGTATTAGAGCCGTTAAGCGAACACCTGAAAGATTATGAACAATTGATGGTTCAGTATTATGGAGCAGGGGTACAGGCATGTTACCGTGGTCCGAGATTGTATGATACGGATGAAACGAAAGAAGTGGTAAAGAATGTGGTCGGTTGGTATAAAAAATACAGGGATATTCTGAATTCCGACATTATTCATCTGCGTCGCGCCGACGGCCGCGACTGGGATGGTATTATGCATGTCAATCCGGAACTTAAAGAAAAAGCGTTTGTTCTGGTTTACAATCCGTTGGATAAACCTATCGTGAAGGGCATCACGATCCCGTTGTATTATACGGGTTTGACGGATACCGCTGTCGTAAAAGAAAAAGACACGCCTAAAGGAAAAAAGTACAAATTAAGCAGAGATTATACTATTACACTGAGAATAACCATTCCGGCAGACGGATATAACTGGTATGTTGTGGAATGAATGAGTAAAAATTATTATTTTGATAAATGACTATATGAAGATTCAATATTTAATACTATTATTATCGTTATCGGTAAATTTATCTGCTGCTTCAGAGAAGCAGGCAAAACAGTCGGCAATAGAAATGATACAGCGGATTATACCGGATAAAGCCTCCTGTTTTAAGGTAGAAATCATTTCCCGGAAAGAGGGGAAAGATTGCTTTGAGATCGAAACGAAAGGAGATAAAATAATACTTCGTGGTAACAATGGCGTATCGGTTGCATCAGCGCTGAATCATTATCTGAAATATTATTGCAATGCACAGATATCCTGGAATGGTGACAACATGAAATTACCGGGAAAATTGCCGGTAATACCTCAAAAGGTTTCCGAATTTACAGCATTTGATCAGCGTGTATATCTCAATTACTGTACATTCAGTTATACAATGCCATGGTGGGACTGGAATCGTTGGGAAAGGGAAATCGACTGGATGGCAATGCATGGGATCAATATGCCTTTGTCGGTAGTAGGACAGGAGGCTGTATGGCAAAATACATTGCGTAAATTTAAAATGACTGACGAAGAGATACGTACATTCCTGGTAGGCCCGGCTTTTCAGGCGTGGCAGTGGATGACGAATATAGAAACTTACGGAGGCCCGCTTCCGCAATCCTGGATTGATTCTCATTTGATACTGGGGCAGCAGATATTGAAACGCCAGCGCGAACTGGGTATGACTCCGATTCTGCAGAGTTTTACCGGTTTTGTTCCGGCTAAGCTAAAAGAAAAATATCCCGATGCTCCGATAAAAGAAAAGAACCGCTGGTGTAATGCTTTTACTGCCACAGTACAACTTGATCCGCTTGATCCTTTGTTCAGAGAAATGGGAACCGTTTTTCTGGAAGAACAGGAAAAATTGTTCGGAACCGATCATATTTATGCGGCAGACCCGTTTCATGAGGGGGCAGCGCCCAGCAATGAACGAGAATATCTGGAGGCCGTTGGTAAGGTGATCTGGCAGGTAGCATCCGGCTATGATCCGGATGCGGTTATTGCGATGCAAACCTGGTCGTTACGGGAAGCTATCGCACGGACTTTTCCTGAGGACCGTTTGTTATTACTTGATCTGGGTGGTTGGAATGTAAAACGTTTCGATAGTTTTTGGGGGTATCCGTATGTAGCCGGTACTCTGCATAATTACGGAGGACGCGTTTATATGGGGGGAAACCTGCCATTCTACGGATCAAATGCCCATCAACTGATGAGTGATCCGGCAAATGGCCGTATCACCGGGATCGGCCTTTTTCCTGAAGCGATCGAACATAATCCGGTAGTCTATGAGCTGGCAACAGAGATTGCCTGGATGGAAAAAGCTCCCATATTGAAGGAATGGATCCGGCAATATGCACATGCGCGTTATGGTAAATTGCCTGCTTCTATAGATAAGGGTTGGGAAATTTTGCAGGAAACGGTTTACAGTGAAAAAGCAGCTCGTTTGCCAAGTGTTGAAAGTGTTATGTGCGCGCGTCCGGCGCTTACGATAAAGAAGGTTGCCGCGAACGGAGATCTTTCCCGTCCATACGATGCGAAGCAGTTATGGGATGTGGTTGAACTGTTTCTGCAGGCTTCCGGTGAATTAAAGGGTAGTGATACTTATTGTTTTGATCTTGTCGATATCATGCGTCAATGTATGTCGGATCTCTCTTTGCCGTTGCAAAAAGAGATGTCTGATGCTTATCTGAGTGAAAATGATCCGTTATTGGAGGAAACAAGCGACCGTTTTCTTGATTTAATTGATGATTTTGACCGTTTGCTGGGCACGCGTTCTACATTTTTGCTGGGAAAATGGATTAAAGATGCCCGGAAATGGGGAGTGACGGAGGAAGAAAAAGATCTGTATGAATGGAATGCCCGAACATTGGTTACCGTCTGGGGGCCTAAATGGACAACAGCTCATCTGTTTGAATATTCCAATCGTCAATGGTCGGGATTGATGAAGGGATATTATAAAGTACGTTGGGAGAAATTTATCAGTTATCTGAAAGCGCAACCAAAGGGAGAATGGAGATACGATGAAAATTATATCAGGAAATCACTGGCCGATCGTCCCGCGCAGGATGCAAGCGATTTTTATACCCGTCTGACAAACTGGGAATATGACTGGAGTTTTCAGAAAGAAGAGTACTCTTCTGTTCCTTCGGGAGATGAGATCGAAATTGTCCGGGAACTGTATCATAAATGGAAGCCGGTAATGATTGCAGTAACAAAATAAGATACAATGATGAAAACTATATTTACAGTTATTGTAACCTGCTTTATTTGTACCGGATGGATACAGGCTCAGGATGAAATAACGAATGCTTTTGATGACTTGAAACGGCAGGGGACGGTATCTGAAGAAGATTCCGAGATGCGTAAAGCTGCTTCACCTGATGCATTGGAAAAGTTAATCGGTGAAAACCCGGTAGCCGGTTATTTTTGTTTTACGGAAGACCGGATGTATGATATCCGCTTAAAAGATGCAATTCCGGCCCGTTGGATCGAACGTCCGGTTGCTTCACGAACGGAATTCAAAGGTGAATGTCGTCCGGGAGAATTTTATACCTGGCAGATCGGTCTTTTCTCTCCTTATCAGGATCTGAATCAATTGTCAATCGTTTTTTCCGATCTGAAGAATGAGAATGGAAATCGCATTCCGGCATCTGCTCTCCGCTGTTTTAACCTGGAGGGAATTGATACGGAGGGAAAACCATTTAAGAAGATGGTGGATATTTCCAAAGGATCTGTACAGGCCTTATGGATAGGTATGGATGTGCCGGTTGCGGCAACCGGTTTGTATAAGGGAAAGGTTCTTGTCAAAGCAATGGACGCTGAGCCGGTTCAAGTAGATTGTTCTATTGAGGTGGCAGGACCGCCGATAGAAAATCATGGGGATAATGACGGATGGCGAAAAACCCGTTTACAGTGGTTGGACTCCGGCATCGGTAATGCGGAAGAACCTACTGCTCCTTACATCTCCGTCAAAGAACAAAAGAAACGGATTTCCTGGTTGGGTGGAACTCTTGAAATTGCACGTTCCGGACTGCCTCAAATGATTACGACAAATTACGATGCCAATAACCGGTTGGATGCTTCAGTCGCCAATAAAATACTTGCCGGTGAGATGATCTTTATAATAGAAACATCAGCCGGAGAAGAAGTGTTGAAACCCGGTGCTGTTTATGTAAACAAACGTACAAATGCTTCCGTAGACTGGACGGCTACGCAGAAAAGCAGGAATATCGAGGTGACTTGTTCTGCAAGTTTCGGATTTGACGGATTAGCCGATTTTAAAATCCGGGTAAAGTCCCTGAATGACATGCAGATAGAAGACATACGCCTGGAAGTCCCTTATACGGAATATGCTTCAAAATATATGATGGGATTAGGCCATAAGGGAGGTCTCCGTAAAGACTCTATCGTGGACTGGCAATGGAATATAGATAAACATCAGGATAAAATCTGGATGGGGAATATAAACGCCGGGCTCAATTTTTGTTTTAAAGATGAGAACTATGTGCGTCCGTTGGTTAATATTTATTATAGCCTGGGCAAATTGAACTTACCCGATTCATGGGGTAACCGGAATAGAGGTGGAATCCGTATCGGCAAAGGACAAAACGGAGAGGTTCGTTTAATTGCATATAGCGGTGAGCGTACTATGGCAAAAGGAGATATACTCCATTATAATTTCAGTATGCTGGTTACTCCTGTAAAACCCTTGAATCTGCATGAGTTGGCGACTGAGCGTTTTTATCATTCAAACAGTGATCTGAGTAGTGCCTATATAGAAAAAGCAAAAGAGGGAGGCGCCAACTGGATTAATATCCACCATAAGAAAGATGTTTATCCGTTCATAAATTATCCGTATTATGATGAAGCAATGCCGGACCTGAAACGTTTTATAGCTGATGCCAATAACGAAAATATAGGGGTTCGCTTATATTACACCACCCGTGAATTAACGGTGAAAATACCGGAGTTATGGGCTTTACGCAGTTTAGGGGGTGAAGTAATCCATGACGGCCCGGGAAAAGATGCCCGTACCCTGATACACAAAGAAGGTCCGAATGAGTGGCTGGTAAAGAACCTGACGACCGGTTTCATCCCGGCCTGGTATAATGCTTTCCGGGAAGGAAAATATGCTGGTGATATGGATATATCGGTTATCACGACTCCTGATTCCCGTTGGAATAATTACTATCTGGAAGGACTTGACTGGATGGTTAAAAACATTCACCTGGGAGGGGTTTATATCGATGACAGCGCCCTGGATCATAAAACCCTTCAGCGTGCCCGCCGCATATTAGATGCGGATGGTAAACACCGTTTGATTGATATCCATTCCTGGAATCATATGAATCAACATGCAGGGTTTGCTAATTCTTTGCATATTTATCTGGAATTACTTCCTTATGTAAACAGGACATGGATAGGAGAAGGTTTTAAAGAAGTTAATACATTGGATTTCTGGCTGGTTGAAATGTCCGGGATTCCTTTCGGTTTGATGAGTGAAATGCTGGATTCCCGTAATCAGTTTCGCGGTATGGTATTCGGTATGCTTTCCCGCCTCCCCTGGAGTGGTAATCCGGTTCCGTTGTGGGGGCTATGGGATGAGTTCGGAATGAAAGATGCTGTAATGAAGGGATTCTGGGACAAAGCGTGCCCGGTCAGTGCCGGAAATCCGGACTTGCCTGCAACTGTTTATATCAACGGAGACAAGGCATTAGTGGCAATTGCAAATTGGACTGATCTGCCTATTGCCCCGCAAATAACCATTCATGAAGAACTTCTGGGCTTTAAGCCGTCAAAAATAACACTTCCCGAAATACGTGAACTGCAATGGGGGAATGAGCGTGTAAACCTGAATCGTATGGAGATTATGGGAAGAAGCGGCCTGATCCTGTTATTGGAAAAGTGAAAAACGATTTCTTATTTGTTCACAGAAAAATCCCAGAAACCGGATTTGTCTCCGGTTTCTGTTTTTAGGGAAATCATCTTTTCCTGTAATTGTTTTATCCTTTTTGCTTGTTTCTTCTCATTGCTTAAGTCTTTTGTTTCCAACGGATCTTCCTTCAGATTAAATAATTGGGTATGTTTATTTCCGTTTACGCGATATTCTATCAGTTTCCATTCTCCATCACTGATGCCGCGCTGGAAGTCACGGTATGCATAGTATAAGTGCTCACGAATCATCTTGTTTCCGTTTATTACAGGTAGCAGACTGACGCCATCTGCTGATTCGGGAATGGGTTGTCCGGTCCATTCGCATATGGATGGGTATAAGTCAATCAGATAACAAAGCCGGTCCGTAAAATATCTTTTCGTGTCAGATCCGGCAGGCTTGATCATTAGCGGTACATTTACACTGTGTTCATAGACGTTTTGTTTTCCCATTAACCCGTGTTGCCCGACTGCCAAACCATTATCGGCTGCGAAAATAATGATTGTATTGTCATATAGATTGTTGGCAATTAATGCTTTGATAATATCTCCGATACGACAGTCCAGGTGACTGATCATTGCATAATAATCTGTAATATGCTGTTTAACCTCTTCTTTTACACGCGGAATAGCAGCCAAAACTTCGTCACGTATGGTTAATTCTCCGTTATCGAACGGATGTTTTTCCATATAATTGCCGGGGAGTGTTATCTTTTCGGGATCATATTGTTTAAGAAATTCATCCGGCATACTACGCGGGTCATGAGGGGACATGTAACAGACTGAGAGGAAAAATGGTTTTTGTTCACTTTTCTGCTCTTCTATAAATTCGACGGCCGTTTCAGTAAAAATGTCCACAGAATGTTTACCTGAGTACATGTATTCTCCATTGAGTGTATCTACATGATTATTTGATTGAGGCGTTTGGATAATCCGGCGTTTATTTGCGTATTGTCCGCTCGGATCATAATTGAATAACGGCACATTCCAATGATCGGCCATTCCCCCGAAAAAGATATCTTTTCCGGAACTGAAACAACGGTTGAATGCTTCTTTACCATTGTGCCATTTGCCGGTATGGAACGTGTTATATCCGGCTTCTTTCAGGACTTCCCCGATCAGCGTGTGGGATTCCGGAATGACGGCACCTTGCTTTTCCAAGTTGTACAGATATTTGCCGGTCATTAACATAGCCCGGCTGGGCATGCTTACGGCTCCGCTGCTTCCTCCCATTATATGGGCATTGGTGAAAACCGTACAGTTTTCCGATAGCCTGTTAAGCACTGGTGTCCGGACATTTTCTTTATCTAAAAATTCCAGTGTTGTTCCACGCATATCGTCTGCGAGGATAAGAATGATATTGGGCTTTTGCTGGGCCAATAAAGAGGATGAGCAAATGAGCCCTCCTGTTAATAAAATGGTTTTTTTCATGACTATTCAGGTTAACTATGGAACGAATTACAAATCTTTTACTTTTAAAAACCGAAGCGCTTTTGTAATGTAGCGGGGCAGGGGTTTACGGTCGTCTTTGTTTTTAAGATGGAGGTAAATACCTAATTTTTTCAGAATGGGGATTTTGAATGTTTCAACAAATTCGATTAATGTGCCATCCGGATCTTCCACATAAGTGAAATGACCTCCGGCTTCACCCATCTGGAAATCAGCGCCACTGTCGCAGACAAACGGATGCCCTAATGCTTCTGCCTGTGTTTTGATACCGGCCATATTGCGAATGTCAAAACACAGATGAATAAATCCGGGATCACCCCACCAGCGGTTTTCGTATAAGCGAACAGGCTGTATATCCGGAGAGTGAACCAATTCAATATGTGAAGTACCCAGAATTTCACTCAAAGGTCCCTGTATCGGTCGGGATGGTTTGATCATCATACGACGTAAGCGTTTATCTCCGCCATTAATATGTTTCAGATCATCGAAAACGCCGGTTTCATCGTACACAACGGTGTCGTATCCTAACAATTTTTCATAGAACTCAGCAGATTTATCGATGTCGGATACGCCTATGATAACGCCATTGACACCGCCGGTAGCTTTATCTATTTTTGAAAAGACATAGTTGTCTTCTTCTACTTCAAATAAATTACCGTAAGGGTCATAGAGGAAAAAGTGTTTTTTTTTGGCTGGATTTTTTTCGATTTCTCCCGTTAATATGGCTCCGGGTGTTTTTTTGAGATGGTTGTATGAACGCTCGATATCGGAGCTTTTTATTTTACAGGCTAAAATACCGATGTCGCCAAGCCTTGGTTTTTCGGCCAGATATTTTAATTCACGTTCTCTGGGTTGCCAGATTTCAAATCCGCCTCCTCCCCGGAGGTTGACAGCCAGAATAGCCCGTTTCGGTTGCGTTTTTCCGCCCGTATAAGGGAGCATGCGTTCCGCCGGCTTATCGTCGTCCAGTATTTTAATATCACAACCGAATGCTTTGATATACCATTTGAAAGCTTCTGTTACATCGGAAACACCGATCCCAATCTGTTGTATTCCGCAAATTATTGATTCCATATTTTATAATTTGTTTTATAACAATTATGTTGCCGAAATATTTCGGGCGATTTTGAAAAAAAGTGAAGGTACGAATTTTTTTATGTATACCATCAGAAGTTCCTTGCCACCGATTAGTTTTCGGTGTTTTCCTTTTGCGATGGCGCGCAACGCAATGCGGGCGCATTTGTTAACATCCATACCGTCCGCTTGTCCGCTGTCCATCTTTGCGTATGCTGAGCCGTCGCCTAATACGGCGCTTTTGCTGATGGGAGTATTGATGCGTCCGGGAATGAGGAATGTTACTTTTATATTTTCGTATTCCAGTTCAAGCGATTCAAAAAATCCGAACAAGGCATGTTTTGAAGCGCAATATGCTGATCGTAAAGGATAACCGAATAATCCGGAGATGGATGAGGTAACTGCAATATGAACCATCTGATCGGATTTAAGCATACCGGACAACTTTTTCGTTAGGTATACCGGTCCGAAATAATTGGTATCCATTATTTTGCGGTCAACTTCAAAATCCGTATCGAGCGTAAGCGCCCGTTGTGATATTCCTGCATTAAGAATGATATAATCGAAAAAAATATTTTTGCCTGTGATATCCGAAACGAAATTGTCGATGGACGAAGTGTCTGAAAAATCAACCTGGAATATTTGTACTTTATCGGTTATAGCAGCATCGGCCTTATCCGTATCAAGGTCGCTTTTTGAAGATGCGTCGGCCGAACCGGATTGCATGCACTTTTCCCTTACCACCGAAAGCTTCTTCCAATCTCGGCCTGCAAGATACAGGTTGGCATCTGCTTGTGCCAACAGGTAGGTGATCGCTTCGCCGATACCGGAACTGGCTCCTGTAACCAAAATATTTTTATGCTCGAATTTTTTAAAATTCATACGTGAGTATGGGTGTTTATACAATTATGTTTTCCGCAACGATTTCGGCTATATCTTTAACTTGACCCGAAGATGAATGCTGGAATGCTTTTTTACATAGCGGACAAGCGGTCGCTATTATATCAGGATTGTTTTTAGTGAGATTGTTACGTGCAGTATCACGAACTTTCATCTGTTGCTCAAGAGTCAGGACCGTATTTCCCAGATTATATCCACAGCAAACACTATCCTTGCGTTCTTTATCTACTGCTACGAGTAGTGATACGGCTTCCAGTACTTCACGGGGTTCGTCATATATTCCGCTTCCTCGTCCCAATTCGCAAGGATCATGGTAAGCTACTCTCGTTTCACTTTTATTCAGCCGGAGTTTTCCGTTTTTTATTGCCATGGCGATATATTCGGAATGATGCAGCACTTTTACCGGAAGGTCATATTCTTTTTTGAAAGACTGATAACAAATCGGACATGATGTTACAAGAAATTGAGCATGAGATTCTTGTAATAACTCTGTATTTTTTTTGCGAAGTTCGGCGGCCTGGGAATGAAATCCCTGCTGCTGCAATGGCCGTCCGCAACAGATGGTACGATCTTCGTCCATTGTCCAGTATTTTTGTCCGACAGATTCGAATATTTTTTTCATGGATTCCGTAATACCCGGCGTAAGATGTGACATGCAACCTCCGAAATAAGCCACGCGTCCGATGGCGTTGAATGATTTTAACGGCTCAATGAAAGGATAATTATCTTCCGTATTTAATTTCCCTTTATCTCTTTCCTGACGACGTATCGCGGATATCTCAATACCTACGGGGCAGTCTGTTTCACATTTGTTGCACATCAGGCAGTTTTCTGTCGCTTTCCGATGGAATACGCCATTACGTACGTCGCGGAGTAGATATACCGCCTGCACATTTTTTATCCCCAACTCGGAATCGAGGGGGCATCCGTCAATACATATACCGCAACGTGAGCATGCCGATAGTTCGACACGGGTATAGCCTGTGTGCACTTCACTTTCACGGACTCCCAGGCTTCGGAGTACAATGAGCAAAGGTTCTGTGAAGATATGCATATATCTCGAAAAGGGAAATAGCATCAGAAATATTCCAAGAGCGATGGAATACGAGGTCCAGAGCGGTAATTCCGCCGCTTTTGCAAAATCTATGTTTATAAGACCTCCGAGGCTTTGTGTGACGAATCCTCCATTTTGAGCGATAGCCGCCGTTACGCTTTCAGCTATCAGGCGTAATGGGAATATCAACCATAACGAGTATCTTAATGTGACATCGAATAACCTCAGGCGGGTTGGTTTTTTCATTCCTACAATTCGGGAATGTACGGATTTAATGACAGCCAATAGTATTCCCGACAATATATACAGCAATAACAAGTCCATGATGTCAGCGTAAGCTTTTCCTACAGGCGTATGATAATCACGAATGAAGTAATTAAAGAAGACTCCCAGCCAGAACGGATGGTGTGCGGCATTCAGATATAGCCAGTCAAGGTAGGAAGCTACGCCAAGTGTGCCTACAATGATTAGAAGAAACCATCCGAGAGCGATACTGCGATGCATGTATCCGAGCAATCTGCCGTGCCTGGATACTTTGACATGAAGCAAAACGTCATTGAACAATTCTTTGAGCATTTTCCACAATGCCGGAAAAACTTTCATCGTAAAGAAAGTTTTGCGTATGACTTTCTGTTGTTTTTTGTCCAGCTTCGTTATCCAACGGTAAAATTTAATTGCGGTTATACTGAATAGCGCTATCGTACCGATAACAAAAGGAACAACGAATGGATGATAGAAGCTCGGCATTATTTATTCTGTTTGGACAAGATTTTTCTTAAATTAATGATCAGATCACGTAGATTTACGCCGCGCGGACATACCAGTGTACATTTCCCGCATAACATGCATTTTTGCAATTCGTCTTCCAATCCGTCGTACACGCCCCATTGATAGAGGGAATGTATTTTCCGTATATTAAATTGTGTGAAGTGTCCTGACGTACAGGTGGCTGTACATCCTCCGCATTTGATACATCGTTTGAATGACGGAACTCTTTTCTCGAGCAACAATAATTGATCCTGGATATTGTCCTTTACCTCGATAGAGCGTGGTTGCGATATGGTAAATCCGAAATTATTCATTGCGCAGGTATTTTATAATTTCTAAAGCTGCAGATCGTGCATCGGTTATCGTATCCGTAATACTCATCGGGCGTTTACATGTTCCGGCAAGAAATAAACCCTCCTTATCGGTCAGATTGTCGTATATATGAGGGTTTTTACTTTGTGCGAACCCATATTCTCCATTTATCCCGGAGCATGCCGATAAGTTTTTAGTCCCGCATGACGGTTCCATGCCTACCATTAATACAAGAAGGTCTGTCGACATTTTAAGCGGTTGGCCAATCAGCGTATCTTCCGCCTTTATTTGTATGCGCCCGTCAAATGTCGAAGAAGCCTCGGAAATACGTCCGCGTACATAGCGGATGTTGTATTGTTCCTGTGATTCACGGTATAATTCTTCAAAATGTTGTCCCCACATCCGTAAGTCCATATAGAAGATGAATACTTCGGCTTGCGGAGCCAGTTTTTTTACTTCGATAGCCTGTTTAACAGCAGTTACACAGCATATTTTTGAGCAATAACGGTTTCCGGTTTTTTCGTCACGGGAACCTACACATTGCAAGAATACAACCCGTTGGGGCGCCTCTTCGAAAATGTTATTTATCTGCTGTGATTTAAGTTGTTGTTCTAATTGCATAGATGTAATCACCCCGTCGTATATACCGAATCCGAACTCTTCTTTGCGCTTGGCATCGAATACATCGTATCCTGTAGCAAATAAAACGGCTGATGCACTATATTCATTTCCGTTTCCATCCTGTAATTTCCAGAAATCATTATTTTTTGATATGTGTGATATTTCTGTGTTCAGGAATTTGGAAACCGGTGTATTCTCTATTTTTGATTTCAGGTGTTTGAATAAATCGTCTGCTGATGAAAAATCCGGAAAAATTCTATATTTGTTATTCAGGTTTTCCGCCCAATCGCTTTTCGCTTCGAACAAGGATACGGATAATCCGCTTCCTGCAAGTATACTTGCCGCTTCCAGGCCGGCCGGGCCTCCACCGATAATTGCAACCGGATGTGTTTGTTTACTGTTCATACCAACAAATTTTTCGGTTTTTCGGGTTTCGGTAGAATTTTACCGGATTTACCTTTGTATTTATCATCGGGATTATAGGGTATACCTATTTTGTCAAGAAGGCGTTCGACCTGTACCTGATGAAGTTGCAATCCGAGTTCCCACGGGTCATAACCGAGTAACAATGCTGTCATTTCTTCATAGGTGAGTACGGGAATGCCGTAGCCTTTTTTGTCGTAGGTCTTATTTTCCATTTCGGCGATTGTATATTGCCACTTATCAAGAAACATGGCACATCCGGGACAATTTGCCACAATGAAGTCCGGTTCGTAAGGCTCCATCGATTCGAATTTCTTTTTTGTGTTCGCAATCGAATAACCGCGATTAGCCTGTACCAGGTATTGCCGGAATCCGAATCCGCAGCAATGGCGACGCTCGGGATAATCTATAGGTTCTCCTCCCCAGGCTTCAATCATTCCGCTCAGTACCCGGGGAAATTCCGCTCCGCCGATCCCATACTGGGGAAATGTTTTCGCGTAATGACATCCGATATGATCAACAACGCGTAGTGGTTTACCTGTATAACGGTTTACAAGCGTATGTATCATTTTGTTTTTCAGTTCGAAGCGGAGTTTATAAAATATATCCGACGGATGGGCTATGTTTTTGGGTGTTTCAAATGTTCTTCCTGTAGCTTTGTAAAGAATATCCCGTGTTTTTTCCAAAAGTTCCGGATGTT
>JAITVS010000315.1 GCA_031285685.1 Tannerella sp. | reverse complement strand
TGCATAACAAGTCAGTTACTGCAACCGGGTTTTCGGACTGACCCATAATATTCAACGGCAGCCTGTGCACCGGTAATACCGTAGACATCACGATCATCGTCGTTATCATGACGCAGATTCCATGTTCCTTTTACTAAAAAATGAAATTTATCAGGAGCATATCTCAGATTCAACGCTGCCGACTGATCATGAACGAAACGCACACCCAGTTCGCTGTTATCTACAACCGAACCGTAATTGATATTCCGGTCGCCCAGATAATATTCAAGTTCAGTGATAAAATTCTGAAAATTAAGCTGAAGACCCAGGGTCAGCCAGTTGTAAAACTCGGACTTGTCATGTTGCAGCAGACCATATCCCCAGCGTGTTTTCAACTTCTTGTCAAATAATGATCCGGCCCACATAAAATTGGCGGAAAAAGCCTTTTTTGCATATTCTTCAGTAGCAAACTGCGGAGCGTCGGAATTCACAACCTGAAGATTAAATATCTGATCTGAAATATGATAGGCCACATTCACACCCGTTTTATACAGGTCGATATCCCCGCATACCATAGTAGGCAAATACAGATCGGCGCCGTTATAATCATATTCGAATGTACCGAACTGCATCGGCTGCCTGCCAATCGTAAATGTCCAGTCTTTGACATCCAGGGCAATCCAGGCCATATCAGTAGCGCTTGAATAGTTATCACGGGCAAGAGGATCCTGAGATTTATTCAGACGGTGCCGGATACGATAACTTACTCCCGGAATAATTTTCCCGGCAAGCCATATACGAATGGTCTGTCCTTTAAAACCGGCGTTATCCAGGCCACCGTCCTCAAACTCAGATTGCAGATCAATCCTTGTATCAATAAGAATGTTCAGCATTTCATCATCCCACTGCAGCTTTTTCAGGATATCCTCACTTTCCCTGTACTGAGCAGATATTCCCCAGGCCCAGAAAATCAAACAAATAACAACACAAACTTTTCTCATACCTGAGGAATATTTTACTTTTTCATGCTTTCCCACGCTTCTACATAATCCTGCATAGTCGCGGACAATTCTTTGCCGATAACCGAATAATCCCTATCTTCCAGATTGGCAAGCGAAACGCGAACCGACCATTCGGGACCGGCAAAACCGCCTCCATTCAATAATACAACGGAGGATTTTTCCGCCAAACGGAAAACGATATCAACCGGTTCGAAATTCTGTTCCAGAAATGATACAAACTCTTTTCCGTAATTTTTCATGGCCCATTCGTGAATGTCTATTTCACAATAATAGGACGCACGTTCCGGATCCGGAATAACCGGGATGTTTAAACCTTCCCACAACAATTCATAACGATGTTGAAGCAGGTTTATGCAATCCTTCTTATAGTTATTTTCTTTATCCAGTAAGGCAAAAGAAGCAAATAACAGCATCTGCATCTGCTGGGGAGTAGACAATCCGGCCGTATGATTAAGCGCTACCCGGCGACTGTCAGCCACCAGGCGGTCTATAAATTTGAGTTTTTCGGGATGCAATGTCAGACTCTCATAAAGTTTTGCCAGTCTTTCCTTATCCTTTTCCGGTATGGCCGACAGCATATCATCGTAGATATTATCTTCATACAGAGCGATAACGCCCAAACGCCATCCTGTGGCTCCGAAATATTTCGAAAACGAATAGACGCATAATGTATTCTGAGGCAGATCGTTCATTAACGAAACGAAGCCGGGGACAAATGTTCCATAAACATCATCGGTAAGGATCATCAGGTTCGGATTCAGATTTTTCACCACCTTCACCAGATATTTACGGCTGTGGGCGCTGACTTCCACGGAAGTAGGATTACTCGGATTCACGATAAAAAAGGCTTTTATCGATTTATCGCCAAGTTTATCCAATTCCTCATCCGGATACTGAAAAGTTAAATTTCCGTCTTTATCTTTTGCCGAACCGTTGATATATGTCACTTTAAAATCATATCGCGCCAGTTCTGGAATTTCAAGATAAGGAGTAAATATGGGAACACCCAGCGCAATCTTATCACCTTTCTTCAATAAACAATTATCAATCAGTGAATCAAAAAGATAACACATGGCAGCTGTTCCGCCTTCGACGGCAAATAAATCGTATTTTCCGCTATGTGAAGGCTTGCCTGCACACATCTCCCGGATCAGGTAATCATGTACCACGATTTCCGTCTGCTTCAACATTCTTACAGGGCTGGGATACTGATCTCCTACAATTCCTTCTGCAAGCTCAAAAACCCAGGAATCCGGATCAAAGCCATGTTGCTCTATTCCATATTTATATAATCCCATCAGTAATTCAGCCCCCCCGGATTGTTTATTTGATTCCAGGAATGCCTCCAACCGGCCGGCAATTCCTTTTTTTTGAGGAATACCGGTAACTCCGGATGCCTGATTCATCACTTTCCTACATTCTTCAACCCCAAACTGTCCCAGAAGGAAAAACGCTTCACGAGGTACGGCGGCCGTCCAGTTCGGATTACCGCGCCCGGCATTCAACATGGTTTTTACGGATTTCTTCTGCTGGTCTGACGCCAGAGCAATCAGATTATCTTTCAGTTCAAAAGGACTTAACTGTTCCAATTCAACCTCGCGCTTGCGTGATGTTTTTAATTTGTCTATATCCATGATCTCTTACTTTAATAGTTTGACTTTATTTTATAATTCTCTTTTGATTTCTAACTCATCAACAATACAATCACAACACCCCAGATAATAAGCAAGGCATTTCCTACCGCATAGGTTGTCGTATAAGACAATGCAGGAACTTTACTGTTCAGACTGTCCTGTATAGCACCTAAAGCAGCTGTTGTCGTACGCGCTCCGGCACATGCACCGAGTGTTATGGCAGGATTAAACTTAAAAACGAAACGCCCTAACATCAAACCGACAAACATCGGAACTATACTTACAAATATTCCGGCAATAAACAGGTTAACCCCTGCCGCTTTCAGACCTGCAATAAAATCAGGTCCTGCATTAAGACCCACTATTGCGATAAATATATTCAGTCCCAAATTATTCATCAGCCAGATAGACGGCTGCGGAATACCTCCGAAGGTCGGATGTGTTGAACGCAACCAGCCGAATATAATCCCCATAATCAACACGCCTCCACTGGCACTGAGACTTAATGGTATATTTCCGGTACGTATCGTCAACGAACCAAGAATACCACCCAGAAAAATACCTATACCTACATAAAGTAAATCTGTTACGTTTGACGGACGTTCAGCATAACCCAGATACGCGGCAAAACGATCAACATCCGTCTTTCGCCCTTCTATCTCAATCACATCACCCCGTTGAATTTTCACATTATTAAGCAACGGTATAGTAGCTTTCCCACGATGGATTTTCCGTATGATAACACCATGCCGCTCTTTACATTTCTTTAATTTTCCAAGAGTTTTAGTGGCGACTGCTTTATTTGCAACAATCACCTTCAATGCTTCCGCCTTGAAATCAAGCAATTCCACATCCGCCACCTCAATACCGATCAGACTTTCGTCATTAAGTAAAGTATCAATCGGACCATTCAGAACAAGTCTGCTTTTTTTTGGAACCCTCGTATTTAAGGAAGGTTCCTGTATAATACCCCCGTCTGCCGTACGAATACGTTCCACATAAACAGGCCAGCCGTTTTGCTCAAGCAACTTTTCTATCTCCTGAACCGTACGATCCTGATTAAAAAAATCCGAGGTGGTTTCAAAAACACGAAATGTCGTTCCATCATATGCTTGCTCCAGAGAAGAATCTCCGTCTTCGATGGATCCGCCCAAAGATTGTTTATACTCCCTCGTCTTCTGCATTACATCTTTGCCCAACAGTTTTGGCCCCAAAGAGGCAAGAAACCAGGCAGTTCCGGCCGTACCGAAAATATAGGTCACGGCATAAGCAACAGGAATCTGATTAATAAACGAATGTTTCTGTTCATCACTGATTCCAAGCTGATTAATCGTATCGGTAGCAACACCGATTACCGCCGAAATCGTATTGGCTCCGGCCAATAACCCAACTGTATTCCCAAGGTCAAACCCGGCAACCAGCGCACATCCCCAGGCCATCAACAAACAAGTAACACAAACAATAGCAGCAAAAGCAATCTGGGGTAACCCTTCCTTCTTCAAGCTGTGAATAAACTGGGGTCCCACACTGTATCCGACAGCAAACAGGAAAATCAGAAAAAAAGTAGATTTCACAACGGGAGAAACAGTTATATGCAACTGCCCGACTAATACACCCATCAACAAAACTCCGGTAACAGAACCTAAACTAAAACTTTTCACCTTGATCTTTCCAACAGCAAACCCCAATGCCAATGTCAAAAAAATCGCTAATTCGGGCGACTTTTGCAAGGTACTTACAAACCATTCCATAGGATAAAACTTATTAAACTGTTAATAATTCGTCACACAATAACACAATTCCCAAAAACCGTTACCATACACAAAAAAATAATTATTACAACTATCAAAAATATAACATAAATAATTTATGAATACAAATATAATACGGATAATAACATAAAGCAAATTTTTATAATCAATAACTGAACAATTATTAAACAAATGGCAAAAACAGAACAAAACAACAACCAAAACGCTAATTACAACATAATTATCATTATTTCCATTCATACATTTATGAATATCAAACAAATACACAACACAAATACAACCCTATAAATGCATTTATCTTTACCATTAATCATAAATTAGCATTTGAAATTTTGAAAATATAATATTCCGGCTAAATTTACCACATTTAAATCACAGTCAAAGGACTCAGGATTGTTTGGCATGCAAATCCCACGAGGCGGAAACAGGAAACCGACAAACCGGGAATGATTAAAGATTACAAGATATATTTAAGCAAGAACACTTTTTTAACATCTTCAAATTCTATGAAACGTACTATAAAACAAAGTGTATTCACTTTCTTATTCCTGCTTATTTCCCTGATGGCATTCGCAAGGGAAAATTTACAAAAAGATACGATTTTCCTTCGAAACGGAGAAATATTAATCGGTGACATCAAGAATATGCGTCTGGGCATGTTGTCTTTTGACTCAAAAGAAGTTGGACTTCTCGACCTGAAAATATCAAAAATCAAGACCATCAATTCTTCATCCGACACACTGCGAATAGAAACCTCCGACAAAGCCATATACTTCGGAGCATTAAAACCCTCCTCCAAGCCGGGTTGGGTATATATTGTGATGAAAACCGGCAGCCACCATATTGAAATTGGAAATATAAACACATTACTTTCACTCCGTCCCCGATTCTGGGATAATTTCACCGGAAATATAACATCCGGATTCAGTTATAGCCGCTCAAGCGGAATCGGCCAATTGAACTTCAGCGCCTCGGCAATATACACGGCAAAACGGTTCGGAGTATCCATATCAGGCTCCGGAATCTCTTCTATCGATACTTCAACATTCTCCCGCGACAGGGAAGATCTAAACATAACCGGATCTTACAATGTAAAAAATATGTGGTACGGAGTACTATCACTTCAATATCAACGCAATCTGCAACTATCTATCGCAAGGCGGTTCCAACAACTCGGCGGAGTCGGATATAAAATCGCTTTCAGTCAGAATCTCCAAACCATGGGTATAGGAGGAGTAAGTATAAGTCAGGAACGAAGCACAACCGGAAACGATCAGAATCTTTTGTGTGAAATTCCATTAGGTTTCTCTATAAACTACTTCAAGTTTTCACATCCTGATATGCAGATATCATCGCAGCATCTTTTCTATGTCGGTCTCACGCAATGGGGGCGTGTCAGGTACGACTCAAACACCACTTTCACCTGGGAATTATTTAAAAATTTCGACTTTTCCCTGAATCTATACCTGAGCTACGATAGCCGTCCACCCGACCCTGATTCCGAAAAAACGGACTATGTATGGAACAGTCGTGGGACTAACCTATAAATTTTAAAAAACGAGTTACCATTAACGACAATTTACCCGGCCTGATTGACATCTACCGGTTTTAAGAAAAAAATAAAGGCTTCCATCAAAAAAGCCTTTATTAAAAATAGATGATCGGCACCTTACTACTATGCCAGCACTTTTTTAAATCTGCTGATAAAATCCCCGGCTTCAGCTTCAGAAAGACATAAAGGAGGAAGCAGACGGATTGTATTTGTCCCGGCAACTCCGGTAAATACTTTTTCTTCAAATAGCAGTTTTGTACGCGCGTCTTTCACCGATTCGTAAAACTCAATACCAATCATCAACCCGCGGCCACGAACTTCCTTTATTCCGTCATAAGACAGCGCCCTCAGTTCGTTGATAAGAAGATCACCAACATGTTTGGCATTATCCGTAAGACCCTCTTTTTCCATAATATCAAGTACTGAGATCGCAGCGGCACACGCCAGATGATTACCTCCGAACGTCGTTCCCAACATTCCGTATACAGGGGTAAACATCGGACTTATAAGCATACCGCTCATCGGAAATCCGTTCGCAATTCCTTTTGCGATTGTAATGATATCCGGACGTATACCGGCATATTGATGGGCAAAAAATTGACCGCTACGGCCATAGCCGGACTGTATCTCATCAAAAATGAGAACAGCTTCATACTTCGTACACAGTCCACGTAAATCCCGGAGAAAGTCGTCATCAGGCATCAGGATACCTCCTACCCCCTGAATACCTTCGATAATAACCGATGAAACATCCCCTTTTTTCAGTTCCGCTTCAACAGCATCTGCATCATTCATCTGCACATAGGTAACAGGCAACGCCGTCTCATTGATAGGCGCAATAATTTTCGGATTATCGGTCACTCGTACTGCTGCCGAAGTACGGCCGTGAAACGAATGCCGAAACGACACGATACGTTTTTTTCCGTTATGGAACGATGCCAGTTTCATCGCATTTTCGTTTGCTTCCGCACCGGTATTCACCAGAAAAAGCGAATAATCATCATACCCACAGGCCTTTCCCAGTTTGTCTGCAAACGTCTGTTGCAAACTGTTAACCACCGAATTGGAATAAAAACCAAGCTTCCGGACCTGTTCGGTTATGGCTTTTACATAATCGGGATGGCTGTGCCCTACGGAAATAACCGCATGCCCGCCATATAAATCCAGGTACTCATTCCCTTCCTTATCCCATACATGGCATCCCTGCCCTTTCACTATCTCTATATCAAAAAGAGGATATACGTCAAATAATTTCATCTTTTAAAAATTAACAATTGACAATGCGCCTTGATATTAAAGTCCATATAATGTGCCTGTTTCGCAAAGCGGAACAAATTGACAGCTGACAATTAAAACTCCTTACAGTCAATAATTCTCAATGCGCAATCAACAATTTGGTTTTACATTCTTAACAACTCACCCCCCCTCTTCAAGAGGAGACTTCTTCAAAATGCCGACGGTTTAAGATGCAATCCGACGGTCTCTTCCAGATTGAACAACAGGTTCATGTTATGAACAGCCTGTCCGCTCGCTCCTTTCAGTAAATTATCAATAACAGATATAACAAGCAGCTTATCTTCTATTTTCTGCAAATGCAGCAAACATTTATTTGTATTAACAACCTGCTTCAAATCAGGATTTTCATCCACAATAAATGTAAAAGAATGATCGTCGTAATATTCATTGTAGATTTTCTTTATTTCATCAAGCTCAATCTTACAATCCATGTATGCCGTCGTGAAAATACCGCGCGCAAAGTCACCGCGTACCGGAATAAAGTCAATAGATGAATGAAAGCTGTTCTGCAACTGCATCAGGCTCTGGCGTATTTCCGCCAGATGTTGGTGTTCAAACGGCTTATAAACGGAAATATTATTATTACGCCAACTGAAATGTGATGTCGCCGAAGGTTTTACTCCCGCCCCGGTAGAACCGGTTATCGCATTCACATGAACACTTTGATTGAGCATCAGATGCTTTGCCAAAGGCAGCAAAGCAAGTTGTATTCCTGTAGCAAAGCACCCCGGGTTAGCAACATATTTCGAGTTGCATATCGCGCGCCTGTTCAGTTCCGGCAAACCATATACGAACTCATGCGATGGAGAAGCGATGCGATAATCCTGACTCAGATCAATAATTTTCAATTTTTCGGGGACAGTATGTTCTCCGAGAAACTTCTTCGTATCGCCGTGCGCCGTGCAGAAAAAAAGCAGATCGATCTCGTTCAACGGCAAATCGCTTGTGAATGTCATATCCGTCTCACCATATAAGCCCGAATGCACGGCAGTAAGTTTATTACCGGCATTACTTGAACTGTTTATAAACACGATCTCCACATCCGGATGATTGATCAGTAAACGTATCAATTCTCCCGCAGTATATCCGGCACCACCGATAATTCCAACCTTAATCATAGCTCGTCCTTATGATTTGTATAATAAACGCGCAACGGCGTGGATGTTACTTTAATAAAACCCTTGGCCTCTTCGGCAGTCCAGCCTTTCTGAGTTTCTCCATACTCACCGAATTTTGTCTTAACAAGGTCGTCTTTCGACTCAACGCCTACCGTAGAGAAGGATTGCGGACGTAATTCAAGGATCACCGTACCGTTTACATTACGTTGACTTTCTGCAAGCATTGCTTCGATATCGCGCATCACCGGTTCGAGATACTGGCTTTCGTGCAAAAACATGCCGTACCAGTTTGCCACCTGATCTTTCCAGTATTGCTGCCATTTACTCAATGTATATTTTTCAAGGAAACGGTGGGCTCCGATGATAAGCATCGGCGCCGCCGCTTCAAACCCTACGCGCCCTTTAATACCGATAATCGTATCGCCGACATGCATATCGCGCCCGATCCCGTAAGCCGCTCCTATATCTTCCACTGCCTGGATCGCTTTTATCTTATCTTTAAAAACTTTCCCGTTAACCGCATGAATCTCACCTTTCTTAAATTCGATGCGCAACTGCTCATTTCCTTTTTTCTTTACTTTTTTAAGATAGGCGGTTTCGGGGAGTCCCTGGGCGGAATCAAGTATTTCACCGCCACAGATAGAGGTTCCCCATATGCCGACATTGTAAGAATATTTAAGTTTCGTAAAATCAGCCTTAAACCCGTTTTTATTCAGAAAATCGATTTCTTCCTGACGCGAAAGATTACTGTCACGCGTAAGAGTAATGATCTCCACACCCGGCGCCATCACAAGAAAAGTCATATCAAAACGCACCTGATCGTTCCCGGCTCCCGTAGAACCGTGAGCGATAGCGTCAGCCCCTACTTCCTTCGCGTAACGGGCAACCGCCATTCCCTGAAAAATACGCTCCGACGAAACGGATACCGGATAAGTGCCGTTACGCAATACATTGCCGTAAATCATATATTTCAGGCTCTTTTCGTAATATTCCTTTGTCACATCCAGCGTAACATATTCCTTTGCGCCAAGCTTGTAGGCATTCTCTTCATTTGCTTTAAGCTGCTCCTTACTGAATCCACCGGTATTCGCACATGCGGCATAAACTTCGTACCCTTTTTCCTTAGCCAGATACATCACCGTATAGGATGTATCAAGTCCGCCACTGAACGCGACCACCACTTTTTTCTTTTTACTTTTGCTTTTCATTTATATCTATTTTAATTTTATTATTATTGAAATCAAACCATTTATCCTCGGCTCTATGAGGTTCATCACACAAAACGAACCCGGTCATACCGGTATTTTTTCAAACTCCGTCGATTTCCGGACAGCATTTCGCACAGACGTTCTCGCCATGCTTTTAGCTACCTCCGTTCCGTTTTTTACATCAACACTCTTTCCGTTTTTTTTCTCTTCCTTCAACCCGGCCTTTCTCTTCCGGGCTTCTTTTTTTGCCAAGGTGCTGCAGAGTTTTTCAAGCAGCAGACAACGTTCATCCTCCGGATCAAAAAGCAACGCAGTACAAATACAATAGCGTCGTTGCGTACGCGTAAGCACATCATGATTAACGCACCCGTTACAACCGCGCCAGAAAGATTCGTCGTCCGTAAGATCAGCAAACGTAACAGGAAAATAACCCAACTCGGTATTCATTTTCATCACCGCACTTCCGGATGTCAGACTGAACAGCTTTGCCTTCGGCCATCGCAACCGGGCCAGTTGAAAAGCCGCATGTTTTATACGCCTGGCCAACCCGTGATTACGAAATTTATCGGCTACGATAAGCCCCGAAGTAGCAACATATTGCTTATTCCCCCATGACTCAATATAGCTGAAACCGGCAAATTCGTCACCGGCAAGGGCTATAATCACTTTACCCTCGCGCATTTTCTGCGCTATATATTCATGTGAACGCTTGGCAATACCTGTTCCGCGCACTTTTGCCGCGGCCTCTATCGTATCAAGTATCGTATCAACATATATTTCATGGCTCTCGTCAGCAACCATGACGTCTATATCATAAACATCCGTACATTTTTCTTTTTTCATTTCGTCTATACCATAAATAATGAATGACTTATATTAAACTTAAACACTCTATAACCATACTTATTTTCAGTCTGTCAAAAACCGCGCCAAGGCATCTTTAATTTGTAAACGTGTATACCCTTCACGTGGAATAACAAGAATCGTATCGTCGCCGGCTATCGTTCCGAGAATCTCATCAGGCGCATGCTCGTCAATATCCGAAGCAATACCCATCGCATAACCCGGACGGGTTTTTATCACCGCAAGATTACCGGAAAACTCAACGACAGACTCGTCAAGCAGAGGAGTCGGCAAACGAGGCTCCTTCATGGTCATATCAGGAAGCATATATACATAACGTCCCTCGCTGTCATGTATTTTAACGATTTTCAGTTGCCTGATATCACGGGACAAGGTCGCCTGAGTCACCTCAAAACCACTATCTACCAATGACTTTTGCAAATCATCCTGACTTCGTATGACCTCTTTACGTATGATACTTTCTATTACTGACAAACGCTGCTTTCTCGTACTCATAATGAATAAATATTCAAAAAACAGGGCAAATCTACAGCTATTTTTTGAATAAATATACATTTAGCGCTATTATTTTCGAAAAACATCTATCTCCTTCAAAAATTTCACTACTTTTGATGTCGGAAAAAGGATGATCATTTAACAAAAATAAAAAATTATGCATAATTGGTTTGAATGTAAGATTAATTACGAGAAGGTAGCGGAAGACGGTATACAGAAAAAAGTAACAGAACCTTATTTGGTTGATGCTTTATCATTTACCGAAGCCGAAGCGCGTATAATAGAAGAAATGCGTCCATATATCAGCGGTGAATTTACGGTCATGGATATCAAGCGTGCACGTTATTCGGAAACATTTCTCAATGACAACGGAGACCGGTTTTACCGGGCTAAAATCAATATGATTACGCTGGATGAAAAGAGCGGCACAGAGAAAAAAACTCCTGTTCAGATGCTGGCACAGGCATCTACAATACATGACGCCATCAGCGTCATCGACACCGGCATGAAAGGAACAATGGCTGATTATGTCATTGCATCCGTAACAGAAACGGCCCTGATGGATATCTTCCCGTTTGTTGCCGAGGTTAAAACAGTCAAAAAGTCCGAAGAAGAAATTGCCAGTTCCGGCGAATAAGAAAATGCGGTATATCATTCTTTAAAAACAGGATAATAACTTTCCGGATATTATCAGCGCAATATAAAATTTCACGATAAGACTGAAAAAGAAACAGAATGGATATTAAACACAATTTATCGGAAATATATTCTTCACTTCCGGAAGGGGTAAAACTAATTGCCGTGTCCAAGTTCCATCCGGCCGAAACGGTCAGGGAAGCTTACGATGCCGGGCAAAGAATCTTCGGGGAAAGCCGCGTACAGGAGCTGACTGCCAAACAACCGGTGTTGCCCGGAGATATTGAATGGTATTTTATCGGTACCCTGCAAACAAACAAAGTGAAATACATTGCACCTTTTATTTCAATGATCCAAAGTGTGGACACATTGAAACTTATGCAGGAGATAAACCGGCAGGCAGAAAAATGTAACCGGAAAATACGCATATTAATCGAAGTACATGTCGCCGAAGAAGAAAGCAAACACGGCTTCTCTCCCGACGAATGTAAAACCCTTTTTACGGACGGAGTATTGACACAATTCGAAAATATACAGGTATGCGGACTGATGGGTATGGCCACTTTTACAAATGATACGGAACAGGTCAGACGTGAATTCGGTACGTTGCGGAACCTTTTTGACGAAATAAGTTCAATGCCGGCAACCGATAAATCCACATTCACCGAGTTGTCAATGGGTATGAGTGACGATTATAAAACCGCTATCGAAGAAGGCAGCACAATGGTGCGCATAGGAACGGCCATTTTCGGAGCAAGAGAGTATTAATAACAAAAATATCAGACGGTTGATGCCTGCAATAAAAACGCATGGCAACAAACGGTCTTGTAAATGAGATGGAGCCATTAAAAATCATTGAAAAATATTACGATACACAGTCGGAAGTATATCATATACTGCTAAAACACAGCAGAAGCGTGGCCGACAAGTCGCTAACCATCGCCAAAGCCCATCCGGAAATGAATCTGGACCTCACATTTATCGAGGAGGCGGCGATGTTACACGACATCGGTATTATCTATTGCAATGCACCGGATATTGATTGCCACGGAACATATGAATATATATTCCACGGGTATCTCGGGGCGGATCTGCTCCGGAAAGAAGGATTCCCGGACCACGCCCTTGTTTGTGAAAGGCATACGGGAACAGGCATCTCGCTCAAAATGATTGAACAGGAAAATCTGCCTATCCCGCACAGGGATTTTTTACCGGTCTCACTGGAAGAACAATTGATCTGTTTCGCCGATAAATTTTTCAGTAAGACAAAGCTTGATAAAGAAAAGAGTATCAAGAAAATCCAGGAATCTTTAAGCAAATATGGAGAAGACACTGTTTTACGTTTTAATCACTGGTGTAAACTCTTTTTAGGAGAATAATGAAGTGTAACTCGTTTATTTATTATACTTTTGCAGCCAAAATATCCGCAAAAAGAATGTGTTGAAACGGATTTTATTGTATATGCTACTTCTTATCGGCACCGGGTGTAAAGTGACACAACAACCTGTAAACAAAGCCGAACCACAACCGGATTTATCTCCCGAGATGAAGTCGGAAAGAGTATTGCATATCACAGACAGTTTGAAATCCACAGGAAAAGAAACTGTCATTTCTTCGACAGACAGTTTGATTTCCGTCATGGACAGCCTGATCACAGAAGACCGTATTTCTGCAGATACTACCGGCGTATCACAGACAGACAGTCTGACCACTCTCCCTGATAGCATGATGCCGGCCAATAATGGCGAATTGGCAGCTGACAGCCTGGCAACGGACACCATTCCTCCCAAAAAAGGCGCGCTGGAAGCTACCGTCGATTATGAAGCCAAAGACTCCATTGTCTGGGCAGCCGGAAACATGGCCTATCTATACGGCGAAAGCGATGTCAAATATCAAAATATCGAGCTTAAGGCCGAAATCATACAGATGAGTATGGATAGCAGCCTTTTGTATGCCGTACACGGAGTCGATTCGTTAGGAGAAGAATTCGGTCATCCCGTATTTTCGGAAGGCGACCAGAATCTCGAAGCAAAAGAAATGCATTACAATTTCAAAACAAGGAAAGCATCGGCAAAATATGTAGTGACAGAACAAGGCGAAGGCTACGTTACCGCAAGTATTACAAAAAAAATGGCAGACGATGTCATGAACATGGAAGGAGGCCGGTACACGACATGCGACGAACATGATCATCCGCATTTTTATATTCGCATGACAAAAGCTAAAGTACGTCCGGGGAAAGACATTGTTACCGGACCGGCCTATCTTGTCATAGAAGATGTTCCGCTGTTTCCCCTCGTATTACCTTTTGCATTCTTCCCCTTTACCGATTCGTATTCATCCGGAATTATCATGCCTACGTACGGTGATGAAATGAACAGAGGTTTTTTTCTTCGTGACGGAGGATATTATTTCGCACTCAGCGATTACTATGATCTGGCGTTAACCGGAGAAATTTATACAAAAGGGACATGGGGCTTATCCGGAAGAACTTCATACAGGAAACGTTACAAATATTCAGGAAACATTTCGCTCTCATATCTTACAACAATAACCGGCGACAAAGGGCTGGACGATTACCAGAAGAGGAAAGACTTCAGCGTAAAAATATCGCATTCGCAAGACCCCAAGGCAAATCCATTCCGGACAATTTCGGCCAGCGTAGATTACTCTTCAAGTAGTTATGACCGTAATCAGCAGCAGAATATCAATAACGCCACGCAAAACAATAAGGGATCCAGCGTCAGTCTTTCCCAAAGATTCCCCAACAGCCCTTTCAGCCTTTCCGCCACAATGAACATCAACCAGCGCTCACAGGACTCCAGCGTCTCCGTTACACTTCCCGACATGGCGCTTACCATGAACCGTATTTACCCGCTAAAGCGTAAAAACGCCATCGGAAAAGAACGCTGGTATGAAAAAATATCACTCAGTTACAACGCACAGTTGAAAAACTCCATTTCAACAAAAGAAGATCAGCTGTTTAAATCGAACCTCGTCAAAGACTGGAATAACGGAATGATGCATCAAAGTCAGATAAATGCGACCTATAGTCTCCTTAATTACATCAATATCTCTCCGAATATAAGCTATAAAGAACGCTGGTATACACATGAAATAGAACAGGCGTATGATCCGGACCTCCAAAGATTAACCCCGTCCGACACCACGTACGGATTTTATCGCGTATACGATTACAGCGCCTCCGTAGCGGCATCCACAACATTGTACGGGGAATTTATTCCATGGAAGCCGTTTCGTAAATTTGTATCCAAAATACGCCATCGCATGGATCCGTCCATATCATTCAGCGCAGTACCCGATTTCGGTGATCCTAAATACGGATATTACAACTACTACACATATATCGACGGAACACATACTATGGGAAACGCTCCCGACACAATCACCGGTTATTATTCCCCCTTTGCCGGACAGTTGTTCGGAGTTCCCGGACAAGGCAAAAGCGGTAGCATCACATTCTCCTTAGACAATAATATCGAAGCGAAAATACCGAATGCAGACGAACCTTCCGGAGAAAAAAAAATAAGTATAATCGACAAACTTGCCGGGAGCATGAGTTATAACCTCGTAGCCGACTCCTGCAACTGGAGTGACCTGACCACAAGCATGCGCCTGAAACTCACAAAAAGCTATACACTGAATTTAAATGCCGTATTCGATACGTACACATACGGTTATAACGAAGAAAAAAAACAAGCCTACAAAATAAATAAACCACGCTGGACAGTCGGGAAAGGTATCGGCCGACTCCGGTCGACCGGAACAAGTTTTTCCTACACATTCAACAATGACACGTTTAAGAAATGGTTCGGAGGAGACGGCGACAGTAAAAAAAGCAACAGGTCTACAGATCTCGAAGATGACGAGTATGATCCGTATAATCCCGATGATCCGTATGCCCAAGAAGAAGAAACGGCCGAAGAAACAAATAACAACAAAAAGGGCAGTATATTCGACAAGAAAAAACAGGATGACGGCGACTACGACTACGAAGGATATTACAAAGTAAGCATCCCATGGAGTTTCTCTTTCAATTATAATCTTTCCGTCGGCTATGATAAATTCAACCCGGCAAAAATGGAATACAATTATAAATTTGTCCATGCATTAAGTTTTAACGGAAGCATACAGCCAACTAAAAACTGGCGCATTAACTTCAATGCGACATACGACGTCGAAAACCATAAAATATCGTACGCGACCTGCAATATATCACGCACGATGCACTGCTGGCAGATGTCCGCAACAATCATACCTATAGGACCTTATAAATCATACTCATTTTCCATTTCCGCAAACGCTTCCATGCTTAAAGATCTGAAATATGACCAGAGCAGCGGCCGGAACAGCGGACAACCATGGTATTAAAAAAAAAGAACGCACGATGAAACATGAATTATGCTGTATAGGACATATTACCCTGGATAAGGTGACGACCCCTCAGAATACGGTCTACATGCCCGGCGGAACATCTTTTTATGTTTCACATGCGATAAAAAATTTCGACCATATAGATTATGCACTGGTAACGGCAGTCGGCGCCCCCGAGCGGAATGTGGCCGACAAAATGAAGGCGCAGGGAATAAATACAACCGTTTTACCCAGCAAGCATTCCGTTTTCTTCGAGAACATATACGGAGAAAACACGGACGAACGTAAACAACGGGTATGGGCTAAAGCCGACCCGTTCACGATCGGACAGCTTCAGGAGATCGATGCGGAAATATTTCACCTGGGAGCGCTGCTGGCGGACGATTTCTCTCCGGATGTTGTAAAATACCTGGCATCCAAAGGAAAGGTTTCCGTTGACTCGCAAGGATACCTGAGAGAAGTACGGAATACACATGTCTACGCCATCGACTGGAAAGACAAATCGGAAGTTCTTCAATATATACATTTCCTGAAAGCCAACGAACACGAAATGGAGGTCCTCACCGGATACAAAGAGGCAAAAAGAGCTGCCCAAAAACTACATGAATGGGGAGTGAAAGAAGTATTGCTTACTTTCGGAAGTATGGGTTCACTCATTTATGACGGAAACAGATTTTACCGCATACCGGCTTATATACCGGGCGAGATCATCGATGCGACAGGATGCGGAGATACATACATGGCCGGCTATCTGTATAAAAGGGCCAAAGGAGCTTCTATTGAAGAAGCCGGAAACTTCGCCGCCGCTTTATCCACACTTAAAATAGAACGTTCCGGGCCGGTCGAAGCATGTCTTACTGATGTTACACACGTCATAGCAAACAACCATAAATTCATGCCGGAAATCGAATAACATCCGGGCTCAGGCTTTTCCTTTTCGCAATATAACGGCAGAGTATATCAGTATTACAACAAAAGCGACCAACGGTACAAGAAATGAGAATGTCATATCGCGATGATCGGCCGCCATACCCATCAACACCGTTCCGACAGCTCCACCGATAGGGGTCATCATCAATACGGCGGACGCTTTCTGTGTCAGGCTTCCCAATCCTTTTATCGACAATGCGAAAATTGTCGGAAACATGATGGACTCAAAAACAAAGATCAATATCGAAGAGACGAACGATACTATATGGATATCCATCAATACCAATGTAGTCATGACCACCGTACCTGCCGCACAACAAAGCAGGACCTTCTCCGCCCGGACAAAACTCATGATCCAGCTACCGGCAAAACGACCGCACATAAACAGGAACAATCCCACTGAAAGAACAATGGATGCCACGAAATTAGGATTCAGTGTCGTGCCGAAAACATCTTCAATGAATGAACTGATCCAGTGAGCCATATTGTTCTCCGTAGCATAGTTTATGAAAAACGAATTAATGGCGATCTCGGCGACTTCATAACAAAACAAGGCAAACAACCCGAACAGGAACATCGGATGCTTCATCAGTCCGCGGGAATCTGCAGAAGATGATTCCGGGACATCTTTATCTTCAGTAACAAACTCCGGTAATTTTACACGTGAAAACAGAATGGCGATCAATAAAACAACCACCCCTATGCAAATATACGGCACCGATATATTCGGATTATCAGCCGAGAAACAATAAGCTCCACCAAGTAAAGAACCAAAAATACATCCCAATCCGTTAAACGATTGTGCACGGTTAATACGGCTTGCAGCCGTTTCCGGCTCCCCTAACAGCGTAACGTAAGGATTTGCTGCCACCTCCAGACAGGCTAACCCGCAGCCAATCACAAACAGCAGGAACAGATAGTACCAGAATATATATTCTCCGAAAAAACGACTCAGCACAAAAGCCAGCGCCGCACCTCCGAATGCGATAAGTCCGATGACAACCCCATAACGGGTACCGTGTTTACGTATCAGAATACCTGCCGGTACAGCCATCAGAAAATAAGCCAGATAAGTAACAAACTGAATCAAAGATGCCTGTGTTTTATTTATCTGAAAAGTCTCCTGGAAAAACGGATTCAGAACATCCAGTATCGCGCGGGCGAATCCCCATAAAAAGAAGAAAAAAGTAATCAGGACAAACGGCAACCAATAACCCTTTCCTACCAGAGAATGTTTATTGTTCTTCATAGATTTTACTTAATATAACGCAGACAAAGTAACTATATTTTTTTGACGGAATCAAATATATTGTTTATTTTTACCATCTCAAAAAGTAATAATAAAAGATGAAATTCGCAATTATCGCAGCCGGTGAAGGTTCGCGGTTAGCAAATGAAGGAGTAAAGACGCTGAAACCCCTTGTTTGCCTGAACGGCGAACCGATGATAGACCGTCTTATCCGTATATTCGCTGCAAATAACGCTTCCTCGGTCAGTATTATCGTAAACCGGGAAATGCACGAAGTATATGAGCATATAAGCGACACAAAATATCCTGTTCCTCTGCACATTATACAGAAAAGCACTCCCAGTTCGATGCATAGTTTTTATGAGTTATCGCCTACCCTTGGAAATGACAGGTTTTGCCTGACCACAGTCGATACGATTTTTCACGAAAAGGAGTTTTCCAGATATATTGATGCATTCAATCAATGCAATGCGGACGGACTCCTGGCCGTGACTGACTATATTGACGATGAAAAGCCGCTGTATGTGGAAACAAATGAGCAAATGACAATACGGGGATTTCATGATGAAGACGATCATGGCTTCCGTTATATATCCGGCGGCATCTATTGTCTCGGGAACAACAGCATCCCGGTTTTAAAGGCTTCCGTAGAAGCCGGGATGTCCAGGTTACGCAATTATCAGCGTCAGCTTGTGAAAAACGGCCTGAAACTACAGGCCTGGCCATTTTCCCAAATAATAGATGTCGACCATCCGGAAGATATCTGTAAAGCGGAAAGATTCCTGAAAAGCACCGGTTCTTAAAAGTAAAAGAGTAGTTATGAAAAGAGTATCCATTACAGGCATACAGCGCGCGTCTGTTTTTTCACCGAACCACATTGGTAATGATGCCGCCATATTCAGTGGCACAGCCGAATATATCAGGGAAAAAGATTATAACGTCACCATTTGCACCGAGCAGGAATTCCTTTCTATCTCCGAAAATCCGGAACGTGTATTCACCATGCTCCGCAATCAACGTGCGATAAAACGCCTGCAACAATGGGAAAAAGAAGGATGCAGATCCGTCAATTCCGCTTTCGGCATAGAAAACAGTGAACGCGAACGCATGACCAGGCTTTTGATGGAACATAACATCCCTTATCCCGACAGTGTGATTGTTGACTCACACGATTCTGTTATATCTTTGCTGAAACAACACGGCTTTTCGTCATGCTGGCTCAAACGAGGCGACTTCCACGCGATTCACCGCGAAGACGTCACTTATGTCCGCCATCCGGAAGAGGTTCAGGACATGTTATCGGAATACGCACTACGAGATATCGGCAGGGTGGTTATAAACAAACACTTAGAAGGCGATCTCATCAAGTTTTATGGTGTGGCAGGCTCTCCGTTCTTTTACTGGTTCTACCCGTTTGACAACAGTCACAGCAAATTCGGATTCGAGGAAATCAACGGAAAAGCAAAAGGCATTCCGTTCGATGAAGAAAAGCTACACGACATATGCCGGCAGGCGGCCGAAGTGTTAAATCTGATTGTATACGGAGGCGATTGCATCGTGTCACCCGACGGTACTATCCGCATCATCGATTTCAATGACTGGCCTTCGTTTGCACCGTGCCGCAAAGAAGCCATTCCGGTAATCGGCGATACGATCATTAAAACCATCGGCAACTGATACATCATTCTAGCCCAGGCAACCCATTATCGAATTTACATGGAAAAAAAAGTAACGTTACAAGATACGCTGAAATCGCAGGACACAGAGGAATGGATTGATCTCATCTTCTATCGTCCGATCGGTTACCGCTGGGCGTTGCTCTTCAAAAAGATTAATGTAACACCCAACACGGTTACCATTTTATCCATCATACTCGGAGTAGCGGCCGGAGTCATGTTTTATTACACAAGCTTGTGGCTGAATATCATCGGCATGCTTCTCCTCGTATGGGCAAATTCGTATGACAGCGCCGATGGACAGCTGGCACGCATGACCGGAAACTACTCACGTATCGGACGCATTCTGGACGGTGTCGCCGGCGACTTCTGGTTCGTATCCATCTATGCGGCAATCTGCCTGAGGCTCACGCCGGAATGGGGTTTTTATATCTGGTTCCTTGCTGCGATCACCGGATTTTTCCACGGAAAACAGGCGGCAATGGCCGATTATTTAAGAAATTTCCACCTGCTATTCGTCAAAGGTAAAAAGGGAAGTGAACTTGATGACTCTACTAAACTCAAAGAACAAGTAAAAAATCTCACTTGGAAAAAGAACTTCATTGAAAAACTTTTCATGGTTTTCTATCTTCCATATACGAAAGACCAGGAGAAATGGACTCCTCAACTGCAGGCTTTCAGAAAAACGTTAGCCGGTCAATTCGGAGACAATGAATACCCGGCCGATTTCAGGGAAGAGTTTCGCCGGGCAAGCAAACCGATGATGAAATATACGAATATATTGTCATTCAACACACGCGTAACGGCTCTGTTCATCTCTCTTTTTATCGGCCTCCCGTGGGTCTACTTTCTATTCGAACTATCGGTACTGAACGTTTTACTAATTTATATGCTGTATAAATATGAAACTATCTGTAAAAGGTTTAATATTCGATTACGGGGGAACGATTGATACAAACGGAGTCCACTGGGGAGAAGTCATCCGGCAGGTATATACGGACTTCGGCGTTCCGGTTTCCCGGGATCAGTATCGCGACGCTTATGTGCATGTCGAGCGTACATTGGGAAACCAGCCGATAATCTTTCCGGATCACACATTCAGGGATATTCTCGGTATAAAAATAAAGCTTCAGTTCGAAACGCTGGGATTAAATGATATGTCACAGGCAAATGAAATCGCGGAAGCCTGTTACGAAAAGACAGTACAGACGATACAATACACTTCGAAAATATTGGACGAATTAGCCATTCGCTATCCGATGATCCTTGTGTCTAATTTTTACGGCAACCTGCGGACCGTCCTCGACGAATTCGGACTGACAAACTATTTCCGGGAGATTATCGAATCGGCAGAAGTCGGTCTTCGCAAACCGGATCCGGCGATATACAAATTAAGCCTTGAAAAGTTTGGCTTCAAAGCGAATGAGGTCGTCATTATCGGAGACTCCTACAAAAACGACATCGCGCCGGCAAACGCTCTCGGATGCCCGTCTATCTGGCTGAAAGGCAAAGGCTGGGACGATAAAGACGAAGCTATTGAACATCCCTTTATCATAAAAGACTTTGCCGGACTAAAAGAAATTTTATTCTGAAAGTTAACTATCGCGCATAGAGTTTTTCACGCATTTCCGCCACCTTCGGATCGGTAATATAATCATCATATTCGATCATCCGGTCAATATGTCCATTCGGTGTCAGCTCGATGACACGGTTTGCCACAGTCTGGATAAATTCGTGGTCATGGCTCGAGAACAATACATTTCCTTTAAATTTGAACAACGTATTGTTAAACGCCTGAATCGACTCCAAATCCAGGTGATTGGTCGGCGTATCAAGCACCAGTGTGTTTGCGTCTTTCAACATCATACGCGAGATCATACAACGCATTTTCTCTCCTCCCGATAAAACGTGTACCTTTTTCAATTGCTCTTCGTTTGAGAAAAGCATACGCCCCAGGAATCCCTTAAGGAATACTTCGTTCGTATCCTGAGCGAACTGGCTTAACCATTCGATCAGGTTGTAATCGGAATTGAAAAATTTCGCGTTATCAAGCGGCAGATAGGCCGTCGTAATGGTTTGTCCCCATTTGAACGTTCCCGAATCCGCTTCTTCTTCACCATTGATAATCTGGAAAAGGGCTGTCATCGCACGCGGATCATGACTGATAAACACAATTTTATCGTCTTTTTCCACATTGAAATTCAGGTCTTTGAACAATACTTCACCGTCTACCGACTTTGTCAGTCCGCTCACTTCTAATATCTGGTTTCCGGGATCACGTAAAGGAGTAAATATAATACCCGGATAACGGCGCGAGGACGGTTCGATTTCTTCAATATTTAACTTTTCGATCATCTTCTTACGGCTTGTGGTCTGTTTGGACTTAGCCACATTTGCCCTGAAACGGCGGATAAACTCTTCCAGCTCTTTCTTTTTCTCCTCAGCTTTCTTATTCTGTTGTTGTTGCTGGCGCAAAGCTAACTGGCTTGATTCATACCAGAATGCATAATTACCGGCAAAAAGTTTTAGTTTTCCGAAATCAATATCTACCGTATGTGTACTAACTGCATCAAGAAAGTGGCGGTCGTGACTCACCACGAGGACAGTCTGCTCGAAATTAGCAAGGTAATTTTCCAACCATGAAACAGTCTCCAGGTCAAGGTCGTTCGTCGGCTCATCAAGTAGCAGGTTATCCGGCTTGCCGAACAATGCACGTGCCAAAAGTACGCGTACTTTCTGCTTACCACTCATGTCTTTCATCAATCTGTAATGCAAATCCTCTTTGATGCCGAGTCCGCTAAGTAATGACGCAGCATCACTTTCCGCATTCCAACCTTCCATTTCCGCAAATTTTTCTTCCAATTCGGATGCGCGTATACCATCTTCATCCGTAAAGTCTTCTTTGGCATAGATCGCGTCCTTCTCAGTCTTGATTTCCCACAAGGTGGTATGTCCCATCAGAACCGTATCCAAAACGGTATATTCATCGAAGGCAAAGTGATCCTGTGATAACACGGAAAGACGTTCGCCCGGGCCGAGTGTAATCGTCCCACGCGTCGGCTCAAGATCTTTGCTTATCGCACGTAAAAAAGTCGATTTACCCGCACCATTGGCACCGATAATACCATAACAATTGCCCGGCAAAAATTTGAGATTTACATCCTGAAACAATGCACGTTTGCCAAACTGAATATCTAATCCGCTAACTGTAATCATAATACCTATTCTTAATTTCGGGGTGCAAAGATAGCGAAAGTTGAGTGCAATACAAAGTAAAAACCTGTTTTTGTTTTCGGTATTGCTTCCCTTCGGAAAGCGACACATTTTTTATTTTGATGAGGAATGTTGCCGAAACACAGCTATCTTCTGCAGTATCACACTTTCGTGATTTTCTTCTTTGTTTTCAATGGGTCAAATCCTTTTCCGAAAACCCCCATAACATTCGCTACGGAAATAAAAGCCTCATTATCTACACTCTTTATAATCTGATAAAGAGTGCTGAGTTCGTATTTGCGCGCCATGATCATCAACACGCGGCGTTCTTCCTTTGAATACCATCCGGTTGCATGAAGAGCAGTAACGCCACGATGCAGATCCTGATTAATTTTAGTAGCTATTTCGTCATATTTATCCGAAAGTATGAATATCTGGACCGACTGTTTCGTTCCGGACAACAAGATATCCACCGAATAGGAGAATACCCCCATTACAACATAACCGTATACAACCGTACGAAAGTCCCAGTTGATAAAAAATGAAGAACCGATAATAAATAAGTCGGAATACAAAAAGATCTTACCCGGGGTAACATCGCGGTATTTATTAACAATCCACGCAATGATATCTGTTCCTCCGGCGCTCCCTCCCTGTGTAAAAGAAATGGCAATCCCGGCCCCGCTTACGATCCCGCCGATAATAGCGCACAACAACTTGTCACTTTCAATAAACGATTTTGTAATGATTTCCGGCTCCGGCAGAGCGGCAAGCATCGAAAATGTAAAAGCTATACCATAAATCGTTTTTGCGCCAAAGCTTCTTCCCAACACTTTAAAGCCAATAATAACTAAAACCACATTAATCGCGAAGAAACCATATTGCACGGGGATCAGCTTTCCTGACAAATAATAGATGACAGTCGCAAGTCCGGTTGCCCCGCCACCGACAATTCCGTTCGGAATTAAAAAAGCCTTCCAGGCAAAAACATAAATAAAGAGACCTATTGAAATAATAAAATAAGTCCTCAGCAATTTATAAAGTGACATTTTGTTTGTCTCCATAACATTATATATCCAAAAATCAACTCACGCTATATGTCATACAGCAATCACAAAAATATATCTGTCAACACATTGCGAACCAGGCGCAGAACGTCCGATTTTCAGCGTGCAAATATACTATGATAAATCTGAATTTTCATGCGGAACCATAAAAATGATCCCTCCTCTTCTACTATCAATTTTTACATAAAAAGCAAGGACAATAAAGTGATAGCGATTTTTAACATAATATACAAAGTCTTATTTACGAACAATTCGTATATTTGCGAAAAATACAATTATTAAAACTATATTACCATGAAAAAATTAATCTACATATTCCTATTCCCATTAGCAATTCTATCCTGTCATACAAAAGGAGATGAAACAAATACAATTGAAACAATCCGTGTCGATCTGGAAAACAGTGATTATATCAGATTATCATCGTTTTTTGATCGTATCAGCTACACATTGCTCGAAGATTCGGAATCCTCCCTGATAGGAGAAATAGACAAAATGGAAATAAAAGACGGATACCTGTTTATTGTATCGTACAAAAAAGTACTTGTCTTTGATGCGAAAACCGGCGCCTTCACATCCGGTCTCGATAATCACGGAGAAGGTCCTGGTAAATATATTTCATTAACTGATATGTATCCGGAAACCTCCGGCAAAAAAACAGAAATACTGGATATGGGCGGCAGGAAAATTATACAATACGACTATGACGGAAATATGATAAAAGAAATACCATTACCGTTTTCTTCATTATCGTTTCATAAAAAGGACAATGACTATTATCTGTTTTTCAATGGCAATATCACATCGGATGACTCCGATGCCAGATTAATCCATTATAATGCAAAAGATCAAAAAATCGAACATGAATACTTCCCCGTCGATAAGCATATGGCACAATATTTTCATGTATTTGGAGGAAGAAATTTCAACCGTTTTTCCAGGTTAAGTTTTGTCTCGTCTCCCGAACATATCATATACGAAATAACAGACGATTGGGAGACAATTCCATTATATAAAATCGATTTCGGAAAAAACCAGACACCGGAATCCTTTTATGAAAAAGATTATTCGGACATCGCAGATTTTGCGACGAAAGCGATTAGCAACGGTTATATCTATATGTTGATGAATCTGGTTGAAGACGATAAATATATCTTTTTCTCAAACAGGTATAATGATAAAACATACTGGTCTGTATACGACAAAAAAACGCATAAAATAAACACAGGCCATACCCTAATCGATGATATCAACTTCGACAACATCAGTCTCATTCCCGATTATGACAATTATTACGATATTGACAACAACTCATTCTATTACCTTATTTATCCCGAACAATTTATAGAACTGGTTGAAAATTATAAAGTCCAAAACGGAGATGAGAAGTTCAACACCCTGCTGGAAACACATCCCGACATCAGCCAAATATACAATAGCCCCGGCTTCAACGATCAATCGAATCCGATATTAGTAACATGTAAATTCTGATCCTTATCCAAAGACGACAACCTGATGATACACCTTTTAAAATTCGGCTACACAATAAAAAACATAAAATTTCACCCCTTGCTAATTGCCTGCTGCATTTGTCTCTCCTGTAGTAATTCTAAAAGCAAACAATCCGGCAGCAACAAGTATGAATTAAAAGAAGTAGTCGGTAAGGATTTAAGTTTCCGAATAAACGATGATACAAAATTCATATTCTCATCCCTGTTTCCATATACGGATAAGTCCGGCAAAGAATACCTGACATTCCTGTCTCACATGAAGAATTTAATACTATTTTATGACTTACAGACGGGAAAATATATTTTCGATGTAAAATTAGAAACAGAAGGGCCGGATGGCGTCGGCATCGCACAGGGCTATCATATCGAAGATTTAGACAATATTTACATTGCTTCTACACTTCCCGGATTGACAAAAGTCGATACATCCGGCAATAAAAAACAATTCATTGAATACGGACAAACAAACAACGGACATTATGTCGTTCCAAACTTCACATCATCTTCATACATCTATGCACCGGCCATCATACATGCCGGTAAAATATATATCACACAACTTCCCTATTCAGGATCAAAAACATCTGCCATTCCGGTCAGTGTTGCTATTGACACGATCTCTCAAACGTTTGAAGAGCTACCGTTCCGATTTCCCCCGATCATTGATGACAAAGAACTTGCAGGAACAGTCATAAGTATCCAATTCAGCCGGGAATTTAATGACAAACAACTCATTTACTCTTTCTTTATGGATAACAATATCTATGTTACGGATATTGAAACGAATGAAGCAAAAAAGATTCCGGCGCAAAGTAAATACATAAACGATTTTCAGTTCTTAAAATTCACCGATGACAGGGAAAAAGTATATAAAGCACTTCTGGAGTCTTCTTATTACTACAATATCTTATATGACAAGTACCGGAATATATATTACAGATTTGCAATTATCGGCTCGGAAGTTACCAAGAAGCCGGAATACAGCTTTTTCGATATTTATGCAAATGGTTTTATACAATTTTCCGTTATTATATTAGATAAAGACTTCAACATCATAGGAGAAACATTATTTCCAAAATATACTTACAACCCATCAATCGCCTTTGTGCATAAAGACGGATTATATATTAGCGACTCGCATATTCTCAATCCCACATTCGATGAAAACAAGCTTAGTTTTAAATGTTTCGCATTGAAAGAATGCCTATAAATTACTTGTATGGCTTGAATCTTTCCGACAGGATTTCTTTACAATTACTCATAACAAAAGCAATCATTTCCATTCCTTTTTTTCGGGGAATGCGAATTGTTTCTCCTGCAATGAGCATATCTTCGATTGTTGGCAAACCACGGTTATTTAGCGAGGTAGCATGCTCTCCATGATAACCCTCAGAACTATATGTCAGATCGTACGCAGGAGATAATGACCACTTACCATCGCGACAAATAAAACTGAAATTTTTGGCATGATCATCCTTATTCTCGGTTAAAATATTGAAAACCATCCGACGAAACATTTCATCAACCTGTGCCGGTTCTTGCGTAAGATAGCCTGTCAGATGAAGTAATGTTTTATAATCAAGCTTGGGATTGTAGATAGATTCGTTAAGCAATGCTCCGGCTGTGGCTACATGCAAACGTTTACCGTCTTCAATGTCAAAGCGCTTACTGGCAAAGTATTGACCTTGCAAAAGTTTAAAGTCCGGAACTTCAACACCGCATAACCGCGCAATTTCATTATAACGAAATTCCATTTGGCCCATGTTTTTAGGATCATAAGTATGCCGAAACTTCACCAACCACAATCCATCTTCGTCCCGATACAAGCATTTTGGACGACATCCTCCTGAATTTCCACTGTTTTTATAAAGAATATCCACCCCTACATCCGTTTTTTCCGACAATACGTCGAGTGCCAATTGCTGTAAATGCTCTAATTCCGGCAAAGCCTTCGCTTCACCAATATATGCTTCCGGAATATATGACAAAGCGCCCATTCCCGAAGTACCCACTATACTTAATCGCTGAATAGGGGTCAGTGAACTATCATCCACTCCTTGTTTTTTCAACAATCTATTTAGCAAATAGCGGCCATAGCCGTCAGGTAAGCTATCCTCAAAAATACCGAAGTTTCCCCAAAACGGCTCCGGTTTTGCGATAAACAAATCCGGCTTCAAGGGCAACTCTAATGGCGAAATGGAAAATCCAAGACGCAGCCACTCTTTACTATATTCAAATGCGCAACTGCGATTATCGGGCGTCATTGTCAATTCGCCGACTTTCCGATCACGGTATAGAACAGTAAGTTTATTTACGAGCTTCATTACGCATCCCCCTTTTTCGTTCTTTATTTTTATTAATCCGGTCAAGCTCCTCCATTGTATTGTAAAGAGGCCTGGATAACAGCTCTTTAATCTCCCGCGTATATCCCAGGGCCTTAGCCAAAGCAACATAAGAAGCCAATGAAATAGAATGTTTCTGCTCAAACTTAGCAATTGTCGCAGCCGGTATCCCGCTTATTTCAGACAACGCATTTCGAGACAAACCTTTTTCTAAGCGGCGTTTTTGAATATTTCCGGCCAGAATCTTCAAAACATCCGTGATCGTATCAATATCAAAATTATAAACTAAAGACATACAATAATATTCATTAAATGACAAATATCATAATAACAGATACTATAATATTCGTTACAAATTTAAGATAAAAATAAAGTAAAACCAAAAACAAGCTGTTAAAATTCCGGACAGTTCCTCGCCACAGACAAAACACAACATACAGCAATATGGATTTTTTTCGTCGTTGATGAAAAGAATTATATGCTCTATGCATGGGGAAAAGACGATGATAGTATTCTAATATACAATCTTGAATAACGGGAGCATCCACTAAATTTATCTAATATCAATCACGAACCATTAGCATGATACTATCACCACGATTTGCTATTAGCTGTATTTTTTCATCTTTAGACATCAGTTTGCGCAGGTTGGAAATGCTTTTATTCATGTATTCTTTTCCATTTATACTCTCTTTCCATATTTGGGATATAACCCATTCTCTTTTTTGAGAATTGTTTTTATTGGCAAAAAGCAGGTGCAACAGGTTCACGTCACGAAAAGATAGTTTTTGAGAATAACCACATGAAGTTAAAATCTGGCTGCCCATATCAAGACGCGTATCCGGAGTGATGCTGATAACCGGATTTTGTTTTAGAGAACCCCTCTGTATAGTACGGCGTACCCTGGCTAACAATTCTTTATTATTAATATCCTTACGGATATAGTCGTCAGCTCCCAGATCCAGGCCTCTAATCGCATCATCAGAACCCGGCAACAATGTCAAAAAGATGACAGGCGTACGCAAATCCGTTTTTCTTATCTCCTCTGCTACCTGATACCCATCCAATCCGGGCATATCTATATCAAGCAATACCAGATCAATATCCGGGGAATGTTTTTTATACAACGCCACAGCTTCCAGTCCGTTTTTAGCCCAGATTACATCATAGCCACTGTCATGAAAATCATCAATATACAGCTCTGCCAATTCTTTATCATCCTCTGCATAAAGGATTAAATACTTCCCATCACGCATTGCCTTTCTTTTTAATTACTGGGATCATCAGGATAAATTCACTCCCCTGTTTATATTCACTTCTCACCTCCACATCTCCGCCATGCGCTTTCGCTACAATCTTCACATAGTTCAATCCAAGGCCAAACCCATATCTGGGCAGAGATCTCTGTTCCGGCACACGAAAATTCTTTTCGAAAAGATAACGCATATATTCCTGAGGAATGCCTATACCATGATCCTTTACCGAAACGCAAATATAATTTGTTTCCTCATAACATCGAACACAAATATACGGTTTTTCGTTGGAATATTTCATCGCGTTATCAATCAGATTCATCACCGCATTCCCAAAATGAAGCCGGTCTATAGTTGCCATGAGCGAAGTATTTTCACATAAAAACCGGATTCCCAAACCTTCGTTATCCCCGTTATACTGATCAACAATATCACCGATATATTCACATAAAGATACCGGCTCCGGACGAAGACTGATCGCCTTGTTACCGACGGAGGTAATCAATAGTTTTTCTACCATCAGCTCCATGCGTTCATTTTTACGCCTCATCGCGTCGATATATTTTTGCTGTGATTCACCCACGTTTATGCGAGGAAGCGCCTTTCTGATATAAGTCACCGGTCCCCTCAGATCATGTATAATACTATTTACCATATCATTCCTCAGCCTTGTTATTTTCTTCTGGTAAAATATCGTATGGACTACATATATAAGAATAGCGGCAAGCAGAAGTACAATCCCTAAAGAAATAAACACAGTATTTCTCATTTGCCGGAACATGCCGTAGTACGACCCGTCAAAGCGGGCTACCAGAAAATCTTTGCCATCTATACCTAACGGTATTGTATCTAACGATAAGTTATAACGGTTGTAATCAATATCAGCCGGCATTTGTTCCAAAACCATATCAGAGCTATCCCTTTTCACCAAAACAAATGGTAAGGTTATAGCATACCTTCCCAAAGCAACCTTATAAGCCGAATCAAGGCGAATCAAATTTATTCCCGAAATATGATATTCACAATAAACACTTTTTGTATACTCATACCACTCTTCTTCCGTCTCACATTTTTTCACAAATTTAGTCGGTTGGGGATAAACAACATGTACTACCACCGTTTTATTTTCAAAATTTCCTCCCCAGCCCTCATTTTCTACAGAAATCCCTTCTCTATCTAACGCACTAGAACGCTCCAGTCTGGAATATGCAACCTCTAAAGACAGAGCATCATTCAGCAATAATGAGGCCTGAGTTTTTATCTGCCTCTGCTCTACGCGAAACATCTTTTCTATCCAGTAATACTGCATAAACAGCAATATGGTTATCGCAGCGACAATCGCATATATCGAAATTTTAACCCTCCTGTTCATATAAATAAAAATATCGTTGCAACATAAAAAAGGAACTTAAAAGGAACCTTCATTTATTTCTCGCACCCTATCTTTGTCCAAAAATAATTAAAATTTTTGATACTATGAACAAAAAAAAACTCTTTAGTTCCATTGTTATAATTTCTATAGCAACATTAGCAGCTTTTAATATGAATATTAATTCAGACGAAAATGGGATTTCTGATGTTTCTTTAGATAATGTAGAAGCATTAGCACAGGAAACCGCTCCCCTTACCTGTATTAAAGTAAGAGGGTATTGTACCATAAACGGATGGACTACTGGTTTGGCGATGGAGTAATAACTAATTATGATATCCAGAGTACATATATATATTTTTCTTTTTTTTCTGTGTATCCTGCTCTAGCGAGGGCGATTTGAATATACATCCTACAAAATGTTTCAAATCTGTAGAGAATATTGAAGGACAAGTCGTTATAACTTTCGATGATTTAGGCATCTATAAACCGGTATCTATCGTAATGAATAACAAGGATATATATGTACAAAACAATGATGAAGATATCATTTGCGTTGTTAATTGCTCCACTTTGGAAAAAACAACACTACTAAAAAGGGGCGAAGGCCCTGGTGAAGCTTTAAATATAACATATATCTCTACGGCAGACGATGCGGTTATTACAGCGGAATGTAACAAGAGGTGTATTATAGAAATTCCCTTTCATTTGAAAAAAACTATGTTTTCCTTCCTGCCCTCAGATCATGGATCATATACATCCATCATCAGGGGGCCGGAAGGTTTTATTACATCAGGCTGTTTCAGGGAAGGGCGCTACATGCATTACAATCCGTCGAATGAAAAAACAAGTTTCTTCGGAGAATATCGCGTACAAAATAAATATAAAGAGCTCGACAATTTCACCAAAAGCCTTATTTACATAAGCAGCAAGATCGCTATCAAACCGGATATGACGCGCTTTGTGGCTATCAATTTCAACAACGGAGTCATCGATATCAACGGAATAAACAAGGACTCCATCATCAACCTGAAAAAGTTGGACTTTCATTATCAGGATATCGTTGTCAAAGGCAGCATGGAGGATCCGCACGTTTCGACCAGGCGAAGCAATAAAAACGGCTTTTTCGATGTCGCTACAAGCGACGAATACATCTACACCATTTATTCAGGGAAATCATTCGACGAAGCGGGATTAACATTCGATCATTGCGAATATCTGATGGTTTTCGACTGGAATGGTAATCCGGTAGCTTGTTACAAACCAAACGTCCCACTATACGCAATCTGTTACAATAAACAAGATAACGCCGTATACGGAATACACATAGGAGATGAAGCCAAACTCTATAAATTCGATATTTAGTAACAAAAATGCATGGAAAAACACATATACATTATCACAATATTCTTCATCATCGGCCTTTCTTCCTGCAAAAAAAACAATCAAAAAGACGATGCGATAAAAATCGTGACCGAATGGACCGGAAAAGAGATTCAATTTCCACAAGGAATAGTGTGTACATCAATGGGCAGAGATACCAGCTGCATCGATTTACATAACGATAACTATAAGATTATGCTCTATGTAGACTCTTTGGGATGTACCAGTTGCCGGTTAAAATTAGCCGAATGGAAAAAGATTATCGACGATTCCGATTCTGTATTTAACCAAAAGCCTGAATTTGTATTTTTCTTCCAGCCTAAAAAGAAAGATGAAAAAGAGTTACAATTCATATTCAAACAAAACGGATTTCGTCATCCCGTATTTATAGATAAAGAAAATAAGATCGACAAATTAAACAGCTTCCCTTCTAAAACCGAATATCAATGCTTCCTGCTCGACAAGGACAATAAGGTTTTAATAGTTGGTAATCCGTCATATAATCCGGGCATCTGGACATTGTATAAAAAGGTAATTACAGAAAGGGAAGCTAAATTATAACATTGGGAAGAAGGGCGGAGAGTTTTCTCAGCTTATGAAAATAACAACTCTTCCGCCCCAGTTTCCCTCCTAAAAAGAAAGGAGGTAGAGGGCAAAAGTATAAATAATTTTTGAAACCCGACAAGGTTTATGTTGTTGAAATGATAAATACAGCTAACATATTGATTATAAAACAATAAATTTAAAATAACAAATTATGAGCAAAAAGAAAATTTTCGGTTCAATTGCCGTTTTAGCTATCGCAGCAATGGCTGCATTTAATGTGAATGTAAACTCTCAAGATAACGGTTTATCTTACATATCATTGGACAATGCAGAGGCTCTAGCTAGTGAAAGTTCGGATTGCCCCAATGGGTGTTTAGACCAATCTGGCAATGGTTGCTGGTGTAGAACATGGCATACTTATGTAAAAGAAGCTAAATGGTAATAACTATGCAAATATGACGCTCTTGCAAGAGCGTCATATTTGCATTTCAATTTGTCAAATAAGTTATATAATCAATAATATGAAAACAACAATTATATATTTATTAATCTTAGTCATTTGTTGTTGCCCGGGTTGCAAAAATAGTTCCGACACTGAAAGATACCAAAACAAACGCAATAATATTCTTTTTGTAAAGGAATATATCAAGGAGATAGAGATTGAAGACGTTTTAATTGGGCAATTCGCTCGCTTATACACAATCAATAATTATCTCTTAATATCAGATGGTAGATCTATAGATAAATTAATCCATATTTTCAATAAAAACAACTATAATTATGTAACAAGCATCATAGACAGAGGACAGGGCGCAAATGAAATAGCATCTATAGGTTTTATTGGAATAAATGAAGCTAATAATAAAATCTATGTAACGGATTATGGAAAACAAACTATATTCGATTTATGCATGGATAGCGTTATTACAAATCCACGATATATACCACAAATAAAAATGACACTTAATGAAAGGCAATTTCCAGATAATTACCAATACATTAATGACACCTTATTAATAGGGAGAATTGTTGAGCCAACTGGAAATTCGGGATATAATCACACAGTAGCGAAAATCAAAACCAACACAGGCGAAATAAAATTAATGAAATACAAACATCCCAAAATTGAGAAAAAACGAATTTGCTTTGCTGCGTCTACAGAACATAACGCGTATGTCGAATGTTATCATTATCATGATTTAATGACTTTTTATGATCTCGATGGGAACTTTAAATATAATATATATGGTAAAAAATGGGACAATAAAACAACAAATAAATTCGGATATTATGAAAAGGTTTTATTTTGTAATGATAAAATAATTGTATCCTATGGTAATGGCAAAGACCGCTTTTCCAATTCCGAGAACGGATATCCTACGCAACTTCTCATTTTTAGTATAGACGGCACTTATATTCAAACATTAGAAACAGAATATTCAATATTGGACTTTTGTTATGATAAGGACAATAACCGAATAATAATGAGTTTAGACGAAAACATACAATTTGCTTATTTAAGTCTTGATAAAATTATATCATAGTTCTTCTGTATAAAAATCATTTATTATGGAGCGATACCCATGAACAAACCTGAAGAAATGATACCTTTAATTTGGATAATGCCATTTTCAGCAATACTCTTTTCTGTTTTTGTCATTTTTCCATATTTAAATAATGGCATTACTTCAGGATTTTTTTTGGGGTTTCACTTATCGATAGAGATTATTGCTATTACATCTGTTGGCTTAATCATTATTAATGCAAAAAAAGTACAATTTGGAACGATGGATAGTTTTATTGTACTATTTATGTGCACTTCTCTTTTTTTTATAATATATTCGGGCTATGAGAAAACAACCACCAAACATATACTATCCCTACTAATCCCTATCCTATATTTCTATTTCAGATTCGTTTTCCAAATCAATAAACAATCATCATATTGGCTTTCAGCGTGCTTTATTCTCACAGGATTAACAGAAGCAATATGGGGATTAAAACAATTATACGGCTTCGAGCAATCACAACATAACCTGTTCCGCATAACCGGTTCATTCTTCAATCCGGGACCTTTTGCTTGTTATGTTGCAACGGTTTTGCCTATGGCGTTTTTTTATACATTTAAATACCAAACTTGTTGCAAAGTTAAGTATCATCCCCGCAATATGCCAATATATTTTCTTGGGGGAATTTCCACACTTACTGTTATTGCTTCTGTTTTAATTCTGCCGGCAGCGATGAGCCGTATCTCGTGGATTGCTGCAATCGGAGGATGCGGTTTTGTTTTACTGTTCTTTTTTGCTGAAAACAGAAAAGTAAAATCTTTCATAGCTTCTAATAAAAAAAGATGTGCTTTTGTCGCTTTTATCGCATTGTTCTTAATCGTTGCAGGTGGTTTCGGAATGTATCATCTCAAAAAGGACTCTGCAGACGGACGAACATTTATTTGGAAAAATACGATTGAACTGATCAAACAAAATCCGATGGGGATTGGTATTGGAAATTTTTCAGGAAGCTATGGACATATACAAGCCGCCTATTTCGATGCCGGATATGGTACGGATGATGAAAAACGCGTGGCCGGCAACCCCGAATATGCGTTTAATGAATTTCTACAAATATGTGCGGAGCAGGGGATTATTGTTTTTTTGCTTTTTTTCGGAATCATTGGTTACAGCTTATATCTTGGCATTAAGCGAAGAAAAATCGCGCCTACAGCTTCACTGATTGCTTTATTGATTGCTGCAAGTGCATCATATCCTTTTAGTGTCCTTCCGTTTCTGATTGTTCTCGTTTTTCTACTCGCGTTTATCAACACCGGAGAAAAAGGTCTTACAATACCAAAGCCGGTGACCATAGCATTCGCATTTTGCGGCCTTATGATCGTATCGCTATGCCTATATAACCACTATCCTACTTACAATGCTTATAAAAAGTGGAATAACATAAAGATGTCCTATAATTTCGGAAATCACAAAAACGCCGCAAATGAATACCGCAGCATATATCCCCTCCTATCCGACCAAATTCAATTTCTTTTTGAATATGCGCAATGTTTGTCTAAATCGGAACTATATGAAGAAAGCAACGGTGTTTTGAAAAAAGCTATTAAAATAAGTTGCGACCCGATGTTGTACAATATTATGGGTAAAAATTTCCATGCTTTAAAACAATATGACAAAGCGGAACAATGTTTCATAAAATCATCCCATATCGTTCCAAGCCGTCTTTATCCATACTACCTGATGGCGTTAATGTATATGGATACCGGTGAAGCAGAAAAGGCTAAAAAAAACGCGCGGATTGTACTTACCAAAGAACCGAAAGTACAATCGACCGCCGTACGTGAAATGAGACATAAAATGAAAGAAATACTTGATGAAAATTAAAATACTTTTTAGGAAATTAGGCAAAATTGTTCTTCTTCTCATGATTATCATCATACTTACCATAATCATGAAAGTCTTTATGTTTGCCTCATTTTATATACCGACTCCATCCATGGCCCCTTCGATTTTACCAGGAGATCATATTGTAGTCAACAAACTGATTTTAGGTCCGAGAATATATGAAAACCCAGGGTTTCTAAAAGGTAGAAAAACAAAAATGAAACGTATAAACGGTATGCGTAAAGTCAGAAGAAATGATGTGCTCGTCTTTGATTTTCCATATAGTACGCCCAATAAAATCAAGCAGGGGGGAAATATCTTTTATGTAAAACGTTGTGTCGCAATTCCGGGAGATACATTTTATATTGATAATGGGATTTATAAGGTAATAGGAGTAATGGAAGGTTTAGGACACGTGGAACGTCAAAAAGCTTTATCTGAAAAAGATGAGACTTCCTTTAAGGAAAAAACCCGCAATGTTTTCCCTAAAGATACGACACATTTTCGATGGACAATTAAACATTTCGGTCCATTGTATATACCAGGAAAAGACGACAATATTCGCATAGACAGCATGAACATTCTATTATACAAAAATATAATAGAATACGAAACAAAGAAATACATATCAATAGAAAAAGGTGAGGTATATCTTGACAATATCACGTTGGATAATTATACATTCCAGCAGGATTACTATTTTATGGCAGGAGATCTGGTACGAGATTCTCAGGATTCACGCTATTGGGGATTATTGCCGGATGATCTGGTGATTGGAAAAGCTACGATTGTATGGAAGTCGCAAAATTCAAAAACCGGTAAATACAATTGGGACAGATTTTTTAAAATAATTAAATAAGCAATGATACAATCAAATCTAACACACGATCTTCTTACAATCAAATATAAGTCACCTTTTACCGGAATGATTATAATTATGATAAGGTCTATCCGGAATTATATATATACAATTATGGCTATTACTTTGTTTGTCGGATGTTCTCAACACCATGCGGAAGTAATGAAACTGGCTGGAGACAACAAAGAGGAACTGGAGAAAATCTTCAAATACTATAAAGGTGACAAGATGAAATTAAAATACGCTTATTACCTGATTGATAATATGCCGGGACATGCCACTTTTTATGGAAAAGGCATAGATACATACCATACGATGATTGATACAATCCGGGGAAAAATCAGCCTATCTGAAATTGAGAGACAATGGATTCATTTGTCAGGCATAAATTCTACCAACTCTAATATTCATGCAGTAGGAGATGTCGAAAAAATAAATGCAGCATATTTAATTAATAACATTGAACATGCAATCAAAGTTGTACAATCTCAACCCTGGGGTAGTGAAATAAGCGAATCGTTGTTTTGTAAATACATCCTCCCATATCGTGTAATGAACGAATCTTTGACGGACTACCGCGATACGCTATATAATGCATATCAACCTTTAATCAAAGATGTTACAGATATTAAAAAAGCCTTTTCTGTTATCTATCATCATGTTTTAGACAACTTTGAGCTGGCAACTCCTGAGTATCCTTATACTCCGGATGTGTTGGCCTTACATAAATTGCAGTCAGGAACTTGTACTCATCGCTGTATCTATCTTGTATGCATTCTGCGTTCATTAGGAATCCCCACCTCTTATGATTATATTATTTACTGGGCTAATTATAGTCAAAGCGGACATTCCTGGGTATCGCTCATCAATGAAAATGAAAATACTTATTCTATTTTTGAAAAGGACTCTATACCCAAACAGTTCAACAAAATTGATGCCTCTCTGCTGGACGGAGGTGATTATATGAAAGAAAACAAAGACAAAATGGAAATTAATGTATATTCAAAGAAAAAAGTATCAAAGATATACCGAAGTTCTTACCCTATTATCCGGAATTATAAAGACCTTCTAAAAGAGAAGAATCGTTTGGCTTATTTTAAAAATATCCACACGGAAGATGTTTCCGATGCATATGGCCTATCTGGAAAAATAGAAATAACACAGAATATAAATACGAAGTATGCATTTTTATATACATTTGCCGCTGTGAAAAATTGGCAGCCGGCAGCATACACCTCTGTGAAAGGTAAAAAAATCATATTTGAACATTTGGATACGGATGTCATATATTTACCGGTTATTCATAAAAATGAAAATGGCATTCAACCAATCACTTACCCGATACTGCTTCAACAAAACACACAGCATGAAATCATTCCGGATAAAGAACATCTTCAAAGCATAACATTAAAACGAAAATATCCGCTTTTCGGCCACTGGGTGCGACGAGGTTATAAAATCGTCGGTGGCCGGTTTGAGGGATCACACACTGCTGATTTTAAGAATCCAAAACTGTTGCATTGCATTAAAAAGCCTCCCTTGCATATAACAAAAGTAAAAGTCGATCTACCGGAATCATTTCGTTATGTACGTTATTTACCTCCCGGAGAAAATAGATCCAGTATCGCTGAAACATCCTATTTTACGACTGATGACAAAGGCATCGAACGCTTATTAGAAGGTCAACCGATTGGAGATCGTATTGAGAAAGAGTTTATTCAGAAAGCTTTTGATATGGATTACTCCACATATACGGAAACTCTCTTGACTTATTATTGGTTTGGCTTGGATTTAGGAAAGAATCAAAAAATCACACGTATTGAGTATTGTCCTAAAAATGATGGTAATCTAATCTGTAAAGGAACCACTTATGAATTATTTTATTGGGATAATCAATGGACTTCTTTAGGTACGAAAATGGCGACATGCGATTCTTTAATTTATGAGAATGTACCTCAAAATGCACTTCTTTGGTTAAAATGTCATGCCGGAGGACAGGAAGAACGTATTTTCACATATGAAGATGGTGAACAGATTTGGTGGTAACTTAGTATAAATATTTTAATATTACTTTTTGGCAGGAAACCTTGTGCAGGATTCCCGATACTGGGGGTTATTACCGGATGATCTTGTGATCGGAAAAGCTACCATCGTATGGAAATCGAATGACATGAAAACAGGCAAATATAAATGGGAGCGATTTTTTAAAATGATAAAATGAAAACATTTTTAACTGATAATTAAATATTCATGAAATACATACTCCTTTTTCTTCTATCTTTAATAATACTTATATCCTGTTCAAAAGAAAACGACAGGCTACAATGGGCTTTGGAACTGGCCGGAGAGAACCGTACGGAACTGGAAAAAGTATTGGAGCATTATCAAAATGAACCATTAAAGTTAAAAGCGGCAGAATTTCTTATTTCAAATATGAATGGCTTTTACACTTCCCATGGTAAATCGATGGATAAATATTACCGGATAATGGACAGTATCAATAAGGCACCAATAACAATGGAGGTTTTGGATATGAGGGATTTTTATGATTCTATTTTTGAACGATATAAATTAAATGATTTGAAAAGAACCAGTGACTTGGAAAGCATCAAATCACAATATTTGATTCAAAGGATAGACCATGCATTTGAGGCATGGCAGACTCCATGGGCTAAAGACCTTAGCTTTGAAGATTTTTGTGAATATCTTTTACCCTACAGAATCGGCACAGAAGTACTCGAAAATTGGGAACAGGATTACAAAAATTATTTTCAATATGCATTTGATCGTGTCGATTATCAGACAGACAGTGCTTTGTTTACTATTTGCGACAGCATATCCGGAAGGTACAAAACAAATAGTTATTTTTATCCCGACAATATGCCGACGATTAAACCGTCTTTTCTCAAACACATGCAAGTAGCCCCTTGTCGTGATTTTGCAAACATGTTCGTATTTATAGGAAGGACATTCGGTATCCCCGTTGCTATCGATTATATACCGCAATGGGCAAATCATGCAAACGGACACGAATGGAGCGCCGTTATTCATAACGGCCAAAGCCAAGATTTCATGATAGGAGAAAAAACGCCTTTAAACGGTCATCTAAAAAAGTTCAGAAATAAATACACCAAAGTATTCAGAAAGACATTTGGAATACAGCCTAATTCTTTGGCTATATTAGCCCATGGAGAAAAATTACCCCCAGCTTTTAGAAATCCAAGAATTAAAGATGTCACTAAAGAATATATTCCGGTAATCGATTTACCCATTGAGCATTTAATACAGAACAAAGACAAAGGTAAAAGAGTCTATATAGCCGTTTTCAACAACGAAGACTGGTCTCCGATAGCTTGGGGTGACATCAAAAACAATAAGGCCGTTATTCATGATATCGGATATGATGCCGTATACTTACCTGTTTACTATATTAATGACGAATATGTTCCTGCGCAATATCCGGTCAAAGTTGATAAACAGGCAGTGATCCGCTACCTGATTCCTGATAAAGATAATTTGCAGACCATCCTGTTAAAAAGAAAATATATGGAATATCGCGCGTGGGATTTTGTTGAATTTATAAAAGGAGGAAAATTCCAATTAGCAGACAACAAAGCATTTTCTAATCCTAAAGAATTGTTTATCCCTGATACCGTCGGATATAATTATCAAACATTTGATATGAACGACAAACAGAAATACAGATATATACGATACATACCCCAACCTCACACAGGAGGTAATATTGCGGAAATTGAGGTTTATGATAAAAACGGAATACAAATAAACGGAGATATTATCGGCACATATACCTATACAAATGATACCGTTCATACAATGACAAAAGTTTTTGACGGTAATGCATTGAGCTATGCTATTTGTGATCAAACAAGAAATGATCAATGGGTCGGTTTGGATTTAAAAGAGGCTGTAGAAATAAGCCAAATACTATACCTGCCCCGTTCTGATGATAATTTTATAAAGGACAATGAATTATACGAATTGTTTTATTGGGACAACAAATGGATTTCTTTAGGAAAACAAACCGGGAACAAGCAAATACAAACATTGACATACGACAATGCTCCTTCTAATGCATTATTTTTGCTCAGAAATCTGACAAAAGGAAAGGAAGAGAGAATTTTCACATACGAAAATAACAAACAGGTCTGGTGGTAAAAATGAAAATAACGATGGTTCCGGAAATAATATTTCTCTTGGAATTTATAAATATAATCAATAAAAAAATGAATGCAAAAATTATAATCTTCTTAGTTCTATTATATTGTACTGTCTCTTGTGGCCAAAAAAGGCATATAGAAACGACCTCCAGACTAATTCCGGACACTACATTTTGTGAACTAAGCGATTTTTCTATTTTCTCTGATAATATCAGATGTCTCAGTGCGACGGAAGACCGACTGTATTTCTCTGATTATAGTGAAGCTATGTTCGCTTTAGATAAACAATTCAATCTAAAAGAAAAAATTGGAAATCGGGGCTCAGGACCCGGAGAATTCATCGGGTGTTCACACTTTCATATAGAAAACGACACAATATATGCTATCAATGAAATGAAACAAGCTATAGAAGTATTTGTTAATGGAGCCTATATTAGCCACATCCCTTATCCTGCTGAAGCAAGACTCACCAGTCTTACACGCTTTTTTGTTAATGAGCAATTCATATTTCATTCATTCGTTTCAGACAGTTTACAAGCCGTTTTATTTGATAGCTGTTGCGTATGAGGGTTCATGTGCGAAAAAAACAAAACATGGGACAATTCTGAATATAAATCACATTCTTCCAGACACCTCATTAAGGGAGATAACTCTTTTTTTGTAATAGGACAAGCACTTCCTGTTTTTCAAGAATATTCGTATGAAGGAAGATTATTGAATAATTATGATCTAACCCTCATTCCCGAGATAAAAAAACAGATACATAAATATGAAAATGAGCAAAAAGCTCCAAACAGTCATTTTATCATGATACAAGATATTTATTATGCAAATGGCAGAATATACATACTAATCGCCAATGACATAGAACAATACAAATGCAATATAATATGCGTGTTTGATGTATCGAAAGATATAAAGCACGTTAAGACATTCTTTCTATCTGAAGATATTTACAGTACATTCTGTGTTTTTGATAATCAAATTGTTGCAGTCAACTATAATGCTTGTATTGACGTTTTCCGAATCACAGAGATTTAAAATAAACCATCAGATGAAGCAAATCTATAACATTGAAACACAATCATTAAACACGCGTCATTTTTAGTTATAAAAAATTATTTACTTAAATAAACTATTGTTTGATAAATTTTAACACATTAGGTAAATTGCACATACGAAATTATCGTATATTCGCAAATCAAATATTTAATATCATGATGAACTGGAAATTCATTGCAGGGGCATTTCTGATCTGGGGATTGACCGGCTGCGGACAGAAGGATAATAACAATGACGGCAAGGAGGAAACGTCGGTCGAAACAATCCTGCCCACCGAAGAGACGGAAGTGCGTACCAAAACGTTGCGCACGGTCGATTTCGAACATGAACTTGTCAGCAACGGGCGAATCAGCGCACAACAGATAGCCGAACTACAGTTTGTTTCTACCTCGGCAGGAAATGTTCCGGTAAAAATATTCGTTAAAAACGGCGACCGCATAACGGCAGGAACTGCCATTGCTATGCTTGACACATTCCAGTTGTCGAACGGCTATTTGCAGGCAGAGGATAATCTGCAAAAAGCATATCTCGAGCTGCAGGATGTGTTGATCGGACAAGGCTATTCACTTGCCGACTCCGCTTCCATCCCGGAGGACATTTTTAAGCTGGCCAATATCAGAAGCGGATATAACAACGCCAGAATTCAATACGACCTGGCAAAATATAATCTCGATAACGCGATACTCCGTACACCTATCGCCGGTACGGTCGCCAACCTTTTTTCAAAACCCTATTGCGTAATCGACGCATCGGAGCCTTTCTGCACAATCATCAGCGAAGGACAACCGGAAGTCGACTTCCGGATTCTCGAAAATGAAATGCCGCTGATAAAAACAGGAGATAAGGTGAAAGTCCAGTCATACGCGTCGCCCGATATCGAATCTACCGGCAGCATTGCAAGCATCAACCCAAGTGTAGACAAGGACGGCACCATAAGAGTGAAAGCATATGTGCAACCTCATGCTAAGATATTCAACGGAATGAATGTGCGTATCAGCGTATTCCGTTCCTTAGGCAAACAATGGGTCGTACCGAAAACCGCTGTCGTTCTGCGTACGGGCAAACAGGTCGTATTCGCATATAAAGACGGGAAAGCGGCATGGAATTATGTTGATACGGGATTGGAAAACGCAACGTATTACACCATCACAAGCAAATCACTTCAGGAAGGTGATGAAATTATCATAAGCGGCAACGAGCACCTGGCAGACGGAACGAACGTGAAACGAATGGAAGATTAATGGTTAAATTTTTAATACAACGGCCAATTGCCGTATTGATGGCATTTCTGGCGATGGTAATCATCGGATTGATCACCTATTTTACCCTGCCGGTATCGCTGTTGCCGGATATTCCGATCCCGGACATGACCGTGCAGGTATCAATGCCCAACAGTTCGGCACGCGAGGTGGAAAATACGGTAGTGACCGCTTTGCGGAGGCAACTGATGCAGGTAACCAAACTGCGGGATATCCGGAGTGAAACACGCGACGGAAGCGCACAGGTAAACCTGCGTTTTGATTACGGCACAAACATAAACCTGGCCTTTATTGAAGTGAATGAAAAAATAGACGCGGCGATGAATTATATGCCGCGCGACTTGGAACGGCCGCGTGTCATCAAGGCCAGTGCGACGGATATTCCGGTATTCTACCTCAATCTGACACTGAAAGGCGATGAAAAATACGGAACAACGGGAACCGAACACTTCCTTGCCATGAGCGAGTTTGCCGAGAACGTGATCAAACGCCGTATTGAACAGTTACCTGAGGTGACGATGGTTGACGCGACAGGTATCGTATCAAGCCAGGTACAGATCATGCCGGACATGAACAAACTCGAAATTGCCGGTATCACGCTTTCGGATATAGAAACAGCAATAAACAATAATAATATTGAAGCCGGGAGTATGATCATCCGCGACGGATATTACGAATATAACGTCAAATTCTCGTCACTGCTCCATACAGCCGGAGATATTGAAAATATCTACCTGCGTAAATCGGACCGTATCTACCAACTGAAAGATCTTTGCTCAGTAAAAGTAGTGCCGGAAGAAGAACGCGGCTTTTCATTGGTAAACGGTAAACGCGCCGTTACGCTTGCCATCATCAAGCAGTCAGCCGAAAACATGGATAATCTGAAAAAATCACTGGACACTACCATTGATCATTTCCGGAGTCTTTACCCGGATATCGAATTTACGGTAAACCGCAACCAGACGGAACTGCTGGATTATACCATCCAAAATCTCAAAGAAAACTTTGTCATCGGTTTCATCCTGATCTGCATTGTCGCATTCCTTTTCCTCGGCGATGCCAAATCACCGACAGTCATCGGAATCAGCATGATCATATCGCTGATCATGTGTTTTCAGTTTTTTTATTTCTTTGATAAATCACTCAATATCATCTCTTTATCCGGGCTTATCCTTGCACTGGGTATGATGATTGACAATTCGATCATCATTACCGAAAACATAAGCCAGTATCGCGAACAGGGTCTATCCCTTGAAGATGCCTGTATAAAAGGAACAACGGAAGTCATAACACCCATGTTGAGTTCTATGCTGACAACAATAGCCGTCTTTCTGCCGCTTATTTTCCTCAGCGGTATCGCCGGGGCCATCTTTGTGGATGAAGCATTCTCCGTTTCGGTCGGACTTCTTGTTTCATATTTCACGGGAATCATGTTCTTACCCGTATTGTATAAGTTAGTCTATGCGAAAAACTTCACGAAGCGCAACTTGGGTGATAAAATCCGCCGGTACCAGGAAGGCAGTACCCGGGGGCTTTTCCGATGGTATGACCGGTGGATTGACTTTACTTTCGCGCATAAAACAATCTGCGCTATCCTGATCGTCGCATCACTCCCCCTTTGCGTACTGATGTTCAGGATCATTCCCAAATCAGGTATGCCGGCTGTCGACCAGGTAGAACTGTTGACGCATATCGACTGGGGTGAAAACATCCATCTGGACGAAAACCGGAAACGGATCAATGCTCTCTGCCATGAAATCGATCCGTTGACACTCGAACATTCTGCCTACATCGGACGCCAGCAGTTTATTCTTGAGAATGATCAAAAAATGCCGTCGTCCGAAAGTGAATTATATATCAAAACTGAAAATGCACGAATGGCGGAAGAAGCGCAGGAGAAAATATATGGATGGATTAAAAATAAATATCCGCTTGCAGTCACATCATTCGCTCCTCCGGAAACGATATTCGAAAAAATATTCGTTACCGGTGAGTCCGATCTGATAACCGAACTTTACCCGCGCAACAGGGAAAATTCTCCCGAAGCGGCAGAAATTCGCCGGATAGAACAACAACTGGAAAAACTTACCGGTGAACATTCCGAAGGAGTTACTTTCGACAAAGAGATCAGCATACACATAGACCGCGAAAAACTGTTGCTTTATAATGTGGATTACAGTGAGATCTACCGGTTGCTGAAAACAGCATTCCGTGATAACGAAGTTGCCACATTACGCTCATATCAGCAGTATCTTCCCATAAATATAGCGGGAGAAGAACAAACCATCAATGAGGTGATCAGCCAAACACTTATCCGTACAAACGCAGGTTCTCCGGAAGAACAGCAACAAATACCGCTCAGTTTTTTCATCACAACAGCTTCCACAGAAGGGCTGAAATCCATCGTCGCCGGTAAAAACGGTGAATATATTCCTGTTTCCTATCAGAAAGTGAATGATCCGGAGGAACTGATGAAAAAAACTAAAGAAGAAGTCAGCAACATGAAAGCGTGGGATGTCAGTTTTTCAGGCAACTACTTTTCAAATAAAAAGATGCTCAGCGAACTGGCAGTCATCTTGTTGATTTCCATTTTGCTGATGTATTTCATTCTCGCAGCGCAGTTCGAAAGCTTCCTGCAACCGCTGATTGTCCTTATAGAGATACCGATAGACATTTGCGCCGCGCTGGTCTGCCTGTGGCTGTTCGGCCATACGTTGAACCTGATGAGTGCGATCGGTATTGTCGTAACCTGTGGTATCATCATCAACGACTCGATCCTGAAGATCGACATGATCAACGAACTACGTAAAGCGGGTGTTCCGGTAATGGAAGCCATCCATACCGCAGGGCACCGCCGTCTCCGGGCGATCCTGATGACATCGCTGACTACCATCATCGCCATGGTTCCGATGATGTTTTCCTTCGACTTGGGTTCGGAAATCCAGAAACCGCTTGCCATAGCCATGATTTCGTCCATGATTGTCGGTACGTTAGTCAGTCTTTATATTATTCCGTTAGTATATTGGAGAATTTATGCTCGACGAAAGAAGGAATAAAGTTACTAAACGGCTTACCACACGAAGTCTTGCTTTTTTGGTACTTTTTTAGCAAGAAAAAAGTACAACGTCAAACAATTAAACGAATAAATATATGTTTTTTAGAAATTTATTGACCATCCTTTTCTTTTCTCTTGCCTTGACGCCTATATTGGGGCAGAATAGGGTTTTGACAGAAACTCCCATTACCCTGACGCTCGAACAAACGATTACATTAGCGGCCGATAGTTCCCTTGAGGCTTTCCGTTCAAAAAATATTTATATGTCGGGCTACTGGGAATACCGGGCATTTAAAGCCGGACGCCTGCCAAGCCTGACATTAAACCTTACACCGGGACAATATAACCGGACCATCGTCAAACGCTATGATTCGGAAACAAATCTTGATACATACCGTCAGCAACAGGCTTTTGAGGCATACGGAGGGTTATCGGTCGTACAAAACTTCGACCTGCTAGGAGGTACTTTTTTTCTCAATACCAACCTTGATTATCTGCGTAACTTCGGAGACAATACCGAAACGCAATACACTTCCGTCCCGGTACGTATCGGCTATAGCCAGGATCTCCTGGGATATAACGCATTCAAATGGGAAAGGAAAATCGAGCCGCTGAAATATGAAAAAGCAAAAAAACAATTGGCTTACGACCTCGAAAATACCGCCGGGTTAGCCGCCGAATATTTCTTCAACCTGGCAATGGCACAGGCAGAATACGACCTTGCCGACGAAAACGTACGCAATATGGACACACTCTATCGCATAGGCGAAGAACGCTATAAGATCGCGGCAATCAGCCAGTCGGACCTGTTGACACTGAAGTTAGACCGCATCAATGCCGTCAACTCCTTGAAAAATGCAGATATATCGCTCAAACGCGCTATGTTCGCTCTTAATTCATTCCTGAATATGGATAAAAATACGCCCATACGTCTCCGGCTTCCAAGCTATCCGAAATCAATGGACATCTCATCCGAAAAGGCATTGGCGGAAGCACGCAATAACAATCCGGACCTGTTAGGGTACAGACAGAATATTCTCGAAAGTCAGCAGAATGTAGACAAGACAAAAAAAGAATCCATGTTCAACGCTACCATATTGGCCAGTGTCGGTTACAACCAGGTAGCAGGATCACTCTCCGGCGTTTATCGCGATCCGTTGCGTCAGGATATTGTTTCTCTGAGTGTATCCATCCCGCTTATAGACTGGGGTGTGCGGAAAGGAAGATACAACATGGCGAAAAATAACCTCAACGTAACAGAGATTACGGCGCGTCAGGGCGAAGTCAAAGTAGAAGAAGACGTGATCATGACGGTCGGTGACTTCAACATTCAGAAAGACCTGATTGCATCTGCCGAAGAAGCGCTCATCATTGCAGAAGACGCATATAAAACAACACGTCAGCGTTTCGTAATCGGCAAGGCGGATATCAATACACTCACACTTTCCCGCCAACGCCAGCAGGAAGCAAGGCGCAATTACATCTCCGCCCTCGAGAACTACTGGGTCAGCTATTTCAAAATACGTAAACTAACATTATATGATTTCGAATACAATATGCCGATTTCAAATACAATTGAAAGCAAATTTTAATAGACAACTAAAATTTGCTTTCAGAGAATAAAAAAGATTTGAACCGACCTCGTGCGGTAAGCCGTTCTGCCAGTGGAGACAGCGTCAAAAATCTATGCTGTTTGAGCAAAGCGAGTTACATAGATTTTAGCTGGCGGAGCGTCCGGCAGAACGAGCGAAGCGCACGAAGTCTTGCTTTTTTGGTACTTTTTTAGCAAGAAAAAAGTACAAGACAAAAATGAAAGAAACGCCCCACATATCAGCATTCACGGTCATCGTCGCATTTGTGGCGATATCCCTGATCGGGTTGGCAGTCATACCGTCACTGACGGTCAAACTGTCGCCTTCGCGCACATTACCCAGCCTGACCGTCAGCTTCAGTATGCCGGGCAACTCAGCACGTATCGTTGAGATGGAGGCTACTTCAAAATTAGAAGCGATGCTGGCGCGCATCACCGGAGTCAAAAATATCAAATCGACCTCCGGCAATAACTACGGAAGGATTACGCTGGAACTTGACAAACATGCTTCGATGGACATCGTTCGTTTCGAGGCTTCGACTATCATACGCCAGACATGGCCCAATCTCCCCTCCTCCACTTCATATCCTACCATCTATGTGAACCGTCCCGACGAAGAATCGGCGCGTCCGCTCCTGGTCTATAATATTGATGCCATGGTCTCACCGATCATCATACAACAATATGCGGAAGAGCATATAAAACCGGTGCTGGCGCAACTCCCGGGCATTTACAAAATAGAGGTATCCGGAGCGACACCGATGGAATGGCTGCTTGAATATGACATCAGCCAGTTGGATGCACTCGGTATCACCGTCAATGATATCAGGGAAGCGGTGGGATCCTATAACCGGAAAGAGTCACTGGGTATGGTGATGTTTGAAAGCAACGAGCATGATAAACGCTATATGCGCCTTTCGTTATCTACGGAAACAGCCGGCAGACCGAAAGGTTTTCATGCCGAAGACATTTTCCTGACGGATAAAAACGGCCATATGATCCGTCTCGACAAGCTGGTCAGTGTCACCTACCGCGAAGAACCTCCAAGTAACTATTACCGGATAAACGGGCTTAACTCCATCTATCTGTCGCTCACTGCAACCGAAGACGCCAATCAGCTGCGTCTCAGCAAATCCGTCAAAGAAGAAATAGCACAAATCAAACAACTACTGCCCAAAGGATATGAGATGCATATCAATTATGATGCCACGGAACATATTGACAGTGAGCTGAATAAGATCTACTTCCGTACGACCCTCACGATTCTTATTCTTCTTCTTTTCGTTTTCCTGACGACTTTCAACATACGCTACCTGCTGCTTATCATACTGAGTCTGTTCTTCAATATTTCCATCGCTTTTATTTTTTACTACCTGTTCAGCCTGGAAATACAAATCTATTCGCTCGCCGGTATCACCATATCATTAAGCCTCGTGATAGACAATACCATCATTATGGCCGACCACTACATGCGTAACCGTGACCGGAAAGTATTTCTCTCGATACTCGCCGCCACACTCACGACCGTAGGGGCGCTGGCTATGATCTTCTTCCTAGACGAAAAAATCCGGCTGAACTTACAGGATTTCGCAGCCGTAGTGATGATAAACCTGATGGTGTCACTCGTAGTTTCGTTATTTCTCGTTCCGGCAGCAATCGAGAATATAAATATCAGGAAGAAACTCACACGCTTCCGGTTCAGACGCCTGCGTTTTTCTCCTAAAAAAATCGTCGTCTATTTTAACAAGTTGTATTTCCTTATTATCAAATTCCTGTTTCGATTCCGGCCTGTAGCATTTATAATACTACTATTAGCATTTGGGATTCCGGTCTTTTTGCTTCCGGATAAGATCGAAGGCGAAAGCAAATGGGCTGAGCGTTACAATAATATCGTATCATCTTCCCATTTCAAGGAAAAAATCCGTCCGGTAATCGAAAAATCGCTCGGCGGTACACTCCGCCTGTTTGCGCAAAAAGTATATGACGGCAGCTATTTCACGCGTAATGATGAAACGATACTCACAATCTCCGCATCAATGCCCAACGGAACCACCATTCAGCAGATGAACCTCCTTATCCGGCAGATGGAAAGTTACCTGAGCCAGTTTAAGGAGATACGCCAATTCCAGACAAGTATCTATAATCCGCGGCGTGCGAATATCCAGGTATTATTTACGAAAGAGGCTGAAAGGAGCGGTTTCCCTTATCAATTAAAAAGTAATGTGATATCGAAAGCGTTGCAGCTGGGAGGCGGAAGCTGGGGCGTATACGGACTGCAGGATCATGGATTCAGCAACGATGTACGTGAAAATGCAGGAAGCATGCGCGTGAAAGTCTACGGATACAATTATGATGACCTGTATGTTCACGCCGACTCACTCCGTGAACGTTTACTTACCTATCGCCGTATCAAGGAAGTGCATATCAATTCGCAGTTTTCCTGGTACAAAGAGGATTACTTAGAATATATATTCAGCCTCAACCGGCAACGAATGGCCGCCGAAGATATACGTCCGTATGAACTATACGCATCGGTCAGCCCCGTATTCGGACGCGATATCAACTGCGGATACGTAAATGGTGACGAACAGATCGAGTATATAAAAATGTCATCCAAACAAAGCCGCCTATATGATTTATGGAGCTTAGCTAATATGAGCCGCTCCATGAACGGAAAATATTATAAGGCAGGCGAACTCACAAACATCACAAAGACACAAACACCGCAAAATATTGTAAAAGAAAACCAGCAATATCTGCTTTGCCTGCAATACGAATATATCGGTTCTGCACAGCAGGGAAATAAAATTCTCGAACGCGAGCTCGAACAGTTCAATAAAGACCTGCCTTTAGGGTACTCCGCAGAAAGCGAAGGCGGGTACTATTGGTGGAATAAGAAGGATAACAAACAATATCTTTTTCTCGGCCTGATTATCCTGATCATTTTCTTCATGACATCCATCTTATTCAACTCCCTCAAACAGCCGCTCGCAATCATATTTGTCATACCGGTCTCATACATAGGAGTGTTCCTGACATTTTACCTGTTCGGGCTAAACTTCGACCAGGGCGGTTTCGCCGCGTTCGTATTACTATGCGGCATCACGGTCAATGCAAGCATCTATCTGATAAACGAATATAACCGGATTCTAAGGCGCAAGCCACGGATGAATCCGGCAAAAGCGTATATAAAATCATGGAATATAAAAATTGTACCGATATTCCTGACCATCATCTCAACCATACTCGGGTTTATCCCATTCATGGTCGGATTAGACAAAGAGGCATTCTGGTTTCCCCTCGCAGCGGGTACAATCGGCGGGCTGATCATGTCTCTCGCCGGAATTTTCTTTTATCTGCCGTTATTCCTGATCAAACGAAGAATCGTTATCCTCAAACGCCCACGAAAAAAACGCAAAAGCTAACAGAATTTTGCTAATTTTGCGGGATCATGACACCATTTTTAAAACAAATCGCTAAACTTTTCTATGATAAATACGGTGCGGATGTGCATCGTCTGGCATTTGTGTTCCCGAACAGGCGTTCCGGTATATTCTTTCGTAAATACTTGTCGGAAGTCGCCGCCAAACCGATATTCTCGCCTTCCATCCTGACAATCAACGACCTGTTCTACAAATTGAATCCGAAACAACAGGCCGACCGCATCAAACTACTTTTTCTGCTTTACGATATTTATATCCGTCAAAGCGGATCGGAGGAAACCTTTGACGACTTTGTCTATTGGGGAGAAATGCTTTTAAATGACTTCGACGATATAGACAAATACCTGGTCGATGCAAAACAGCTATTTACCAATGTCACGGATCTGAATAATATCGATAAAGAATTTTCATTTCTGAAACCGTTACAGATTCAGGCGATACGATCGTTCTGGTCATCCTTCCACCCGAAAAGCGATGATTCGAACAAACAGTTCTTCCTGCGTGTATGGGAGTTACTCTATCCGATCTACACGGAACTACGCGAGACACTTGCGGCAGAAGGATTTGCCTACGAAGGAATGATCTATCGCGAGGTCATTGAAAACTTCGGAAAGAAAACCGGCAGAAGATCATCAAATCATACGACAAGGTTTACAGGATCGCTTTTTGATGATGATGCCTTCGGAGAAACAGAGAATGGAAACCACGATGATAATGACAAAGAGTTAAATAAGCTGCCATACGAGAAAATAGTTTTTATCGGGCTGAATGCGCTGACAAAAGCGGAGCGGAAACTCCTGGCATTACTTAAAAAACAGGACATCGCCGATTTTTACTGGGATTATTCTTCGGAAAAGATCAAAGATCAGGACAATCGGGCTTCGTTCTTTATGAAAGACAATATCAGTATGTTTCCTTCGGAGCATGCGCTACCCGAAGAAGAGCCGGTCGACACACAGTTCGAACTTATCAGCATACCATCACGTATCGGTCAGGCCAAACAGATTTACCCTATACTTGAAAAATTATCCGGAAACAAAAAAATGACATCCGAGGAAGCATTGCAGACAGCGATCGTACTGCCCGATGAACAATTGCTCCTGCCTGTACTTAATTCCATTCCGGAACAAATCTCGCGAATAAACGTAACGTTGGGTTATTCGCTATCAGGTACACCTGTCGCCTCACTGATGGACTACCTTCAATCGCTGCAGAAGAATATACGGAGAACAGAGAATGATACCATGTTTTATCACCGGGATGTTATTGCCGTGTTGCGTCATAAATACGTATCTTCCGTATGCCCTGTGGAAGCAACAGGCATTATTAAAGACATCACCGAACGTAATCAGGTCTATATCTCCGTATCAGCTCTGGCTATTACCCGACTGTTGAAATTATTATTTTCCGTACCTTCGACTGCTGCAGAGATTTCGGATTATCTGACGGCGGTTCTCAAAGAACTCAATGCCCGTCTCTCTGCTACCGAAGATAAAAAAAGTATGAATTCAGACAGCCCGGGCCTGTTTGCGGAAGCCCAGAAAACAGACAACGCAACAACAGACGAAGAGGACGTTACGGTCAATGCCAATGCACTTGAACAGGAATTTATTTTTCACTATTATACAATGGTAAACCGGATGCGGGAAATGATGCGGGAAACGAAAACCGAGATGTCATCCGACACTTATTTCAGGCTATTGAAGCAAATGACGGATTTCATCAAAATTCCCTTTTGCGGCGAACCTTTATCCGGATTACAGGTAATGGGAGTTCTTGAAACCCGCGTACTTGATTTTGAAAATCTGATCATCCTATCGGTTAACGAAGGCATATTTCCGGCAAAAAGTACGGCAGGTTCTTTCGTTCCCTATCACTTACGGCGCGGATTCGGACTGCCGACCCCGGAACATCAGGAAAGTGTCTGGGCCTATCATTTCTATCGTATGATCCATCGCGCCAAACGTGTCGTTCTGCTTTACGATACGCGTGCCGACGGACTGCAAAGCGGAGAAGTAAGCCGCTTTGTGCACCAGTTAAAATATCATTACAAAACACCTATACGACAAAAGTTGTCTGTCTACAATGTATCATCCTCCTATGTAGAACCATTTAAAGTTGACAAAAATGAGGAAGTGATGAACTTACTTACAGCCTACGAAACAGAAAAGAGCCTTTCTGCCAGCGCAATCAACACCTATCTCGATTGCCCGCTTAAATTTTACCTTTCTGTGATCAAAGGTATCGACGAAGAAGATGCCGTCAGCGAAACACTTGAACACGACACGTTTGGAACCATACTTCACCGGGTAATGGAATTGTCATACAAACCTCTCTGCGGAAAAAACGTCACGGCAGACCTGTTGAAGCTCACGGCACAGGAGAAAAATATGACAGAAATCATACAACAAGCTTTCGCTAAAGATTTTTTCCATACGGACGAACTGCGCCCACTTGTCGGACAAGCCTATCTCTATGGCGAAACAATGCGCAAATACGCCTGCAAAATTCTGGAACAGGACCGTTCACTGACACCTTTCCGGTATATCGGGTCTGAAAGGCTTTTCCACAGAACACTTGAGATTACCAACGGTCGCAAAATACGCATCAAAGGTTTTATCGACCGGATCGATCATACCGGCAATACGGTGCGTATCATCGATTACAAGAGCGGCAAACCGTCAGCCCTGACATTCGACACAATGGAAAGCCTGTTTGATATAACACAAAAAGACCGCAAAAAGGCAATCATGCAAGTATTTCTGTACGCCTGGGTATATGCGTCGGAAAACGGAGAGGAACAGATACAACCCGCTGTCTACTACGCAAGAAATCTTTTCAGGCAGGGAGACTTCGATCCTGTCATACGTCAGGTAAACGGAAAAGAAAAAAAGATTATAAATAATTTCGAAAATTATTGCAACGAATTCGAAGACAGCCTGAAAGCCTGTTTAGATGAAATGTTTGATGCCGGCAAACCTTTTATCCAGACCCCGAACACAAAACACTGCGAATACTGCTCTTTCGCAGGAATATGCGGTAGATAAGATGATAGCGCCCTTTGCAAAGAGTGGAGACGATTTGATACCGCAAGACACGGTTATGGTGGGATCAGTCATCGTTTTCCGACACAATAAAAAAAATCCGGAACCTGATTTTACATAAAGTTCCGGATTTTTTATCAGCATATAATCATTCTTTTATTCACTTGGTTTTATCACCGGAGAAGAAGCGTACTTCCTGTTAAGATATTCTACCACTTCTCCCGTTATATTATAAACATCGTCAGCGTAAAGAATATTGTCGTTCATCTTGCCATAAACAAGCTGATAACCTTTACCTTTATTGAACTCACGCAATTGTGCGATAATCGTTTTACGCAACTCTTCATTCATACGAAACTGTTCCTCGCCAAGTTCTTGAGACAACTGAGCCTCAAGCTTTTGCAAATCTTCCTGTTTTTTCATAACACGTTGATATTCAGACTGAGCCCTCTCTTGTGAAAGAAAGGCTCCCGTTTCATATTTACGTTGAAAATCAGCCGCTTCAGACTGTAATTTACGCATTCTCTCAGTCAGGTTAGCACGTGAATTCTCATACTTTTTAGTTATTTGCTCGTTCAAATCAACCGAATACGTATAATTCGACATCAGGGAATCAACATCAATATATGCCATAGGCATCACATTTTCTGATGCTCCATCCTCCGAAACAACGGCATCCGCATCCGACAACTTTTTATTCCCCGAAAACTGGAGAACAAATAAAATAACTACGGCAACAGCAAGTACCGCTTCAATCGCATAATGTAATTTTTCCTTCATATTCAACTATTATAACTTTTATTTTTTATTCAAGCCTTCCTCTACGTTCATTCAAAAAAATCTTTTGTTTTCTTATTCGCCGGGCTTTACTGCCGGTGACGAAGAATACCGCCGATTAAGATATTCAATCACTTCCGCCGTTATATCATAAGCATCATCGGCATAGAGAATATTATCATTCATCTTGCCATAAACAAGTTGATAGCCTTTTCCCGTATTGAATTCACGTAATTGTGTAATAATTGTCTTACGTAAGTCTTCATTCATCCTATACCGCTCATCATCAAACTCTTGACTAAGTTTAGCCTCAAGATTTTGCAAATCTTCCTGCTTTTTCACCAGACGCTGCGATTCAGCTTCGGCTCTTTCTTGCGAAAGAAAAGCCTTTGCTTCAATTTTACGCTGAAAATCAGATGCTTCCGCTTGAAAATTACGCCATTTCTCCGTCAGATTAGCACGTGAATTTTCAAATTTTTTTGTCATCTGTTCATTTAAATCTATCGAATATGTATAGGTGGACATCAGTGAATCTAATTCGATATAGGCTATCGGCATCGTACTGATGGATGTTGCTCCGTCCTTTGAAACGACAGCGTTTGCATCAGACGGCTTCTTATTTCCTGAAAACTGGAATACAAATAAAATAACTACGGCAATCGCTAATACAGCCTCAATCGCATAATGTATTTTTTCCTTCATATTCAATATTATAACTTTTACTTCTTACGCTTCCTTTTGCATTCGATCGAAAAGATTCAACTGAACGCCTGCTTCAAAATCCTGAGTCTGAGCGCACTTAATTCCCTTTTTCCGTAATGCCGGATTGCCTCCTACATGCGTATTAGGAAATTTGCCGTTCTTCTTGAATATGAAATTCACACACAGCAATATCAGACATATAAGAAGAATTATTACACTTAATATTACGATTTCAAGCATTTATTTTTATATTTGTGGACGCAAAGATAAGAGATTAAATAATTGTACGACACTTTTGAAGTGAATAATTCTTCTTTTTTCAAACAAGATGACACAAATTGAGCAAAATTAACAATTAATTTTCAACTATAAAATATAAATAGACATGACAATTAAAGATTTAGAACCAAAAATTGTATGGAAATATTTCCATGAAATCACCCAGGTACCACGACCATCCAAAAAAGAAGGTAAGATCATAAAGTACATCGAAGAGGTTGCAGCAAAAAATAAGATTGAAATAAAAAAAGACAAAGCCGGGAATCTCCTCTTATTCAAGCCGGGAACAAAAGGTTATGAAAAATTACCGACTGTAATCCTACAGGCACATTTAGATATGGTTTGCGAGAAAAATAACGATGTGGTCTTTGATTTTGATAAAGACCCTATTAAAACGGTAATTGACGGGGAATGGTTGCATGCCGAAGGTACCACCCTCGGAGCGGATAATGGTATCGGGGTTGCTGCCGCCTTGGCTGTTATTACATCGAAAGACATCGAACACGGACCTATAGAATGCCTGTTTACGGTTGATGAAGAAACCGGACTTACCGGAGCCAAAGCGATAAAAAAAGGTTTTATGACAGGAAATATTCTGCTCAATCTCGACAGTGAAGATGAAGGTGAGATTTTTATGGGATGTGCCGGAGGAAAAGGGACGGTAGCTACATTTGAATATAAAGCGATGCCGGCGCCGGTGTCCAATCAGTTTTTTCGGATAACGGTCACAGGCCTTAACGGTGGTCATTCGGGAGGGGATATCCATAAAGGCCTTGGCAATGCAAACAAAATACTGGCACGTTTCCTGTATCAGTTACAGGAAAAATATCCTTTCAGTTTGGCAGAAATACAAGGAGGAAACCTGCATAACGCGATTGCACGCGAAGCATACGCCATAATAGGAACAGCATCTAAGAACAGAGAACCGATACGCGTCATGCTGAATAATTTTGCCGCCGACATCGAAAATGAATTGAAACGTGTTGATCCGAATGTAAAACTAATCATGGAGACTACGGAGAAACCAAAAAAATGCCTCCCGAGAACATTGAAAGAAAAACTGATATACTCACTACTCGCATGTCCGCATGGAGTAATAGGCATGAGCCATGAAATAGACGGGCTTGTTGAAACATCCACGAATCTCGCTTCAATCAAAATGGTCGGCTCTACAAAAATTGTAGTAGGAACAAGCCAGCGTAGTTCAACTGAATCAGCTAAGAATGCTATTGCAGATCAGGTGGCATCCGTATTCCGCCTGGCGGGAGCAAAAGTCGAACACGGGGAAGGTTATCCGGGATGGGCGCCCAACCCGGACTCCAAAATACTGAAAGTGGCACAAAAAAGCTACAAGAAACTATTCAAAAAAGATGCAAAGATAATGGCTATACACGCAGGCCTTGAATGTGGACTATTCCTCGAAAAATATCCTCAGCTTGACATGATTTCATTCGGCCCGACATTGCGAAGCGTACATTCTCCCGACGAACGTATTGAAATAAAAACAGTCGACCTGTGGTGGAAACATCTTCTTGATATTCTGAAAAGCATACCGGTTTAACGGCTTATTACCGGAAATAAAAAACGAGAGGTTATCCGAAAAGGTAATCTCTCGTTTTTTTCATATGGGAAATACAATAAAACCACAGATAAATACGTTTACAAAATATAAATAAAGTTTTTATGGAGAAAAAATCCTTCATAGCATGGATAGCAGGTTTGGTAATCGTTTTGATGACGGGGTGTAACGATATAGATGATTACTCCGTAAGTCCCAATCACCAACTTTCATTCTCGACCGATACGTTATCGTTTGATACAGTATTTACCACTATTGGCTCCACAACAGGCTATTTTATGATATACAACCGAAACGACGAAGCGCTGAAAATTGATAAAATTTTACTTGCCGGCGGCGGAGAGAGCGGATTTCGCATCAATATAGATGGTCGTAAAGGCAGTTCTTTCAGTGAAATCCCTATCTGGAAAAAAGATAGCCTGTATGTGGCGGTAGAAGTGACGGTCAATCCCAATGACGATAATACGCCATTTCTTATCCATGATTCCATCGTATTTATCACTAACGGAAGAACACAATCCGTATTACTTGAAGCATACGGACAGAATGCGTATATCCTAAGGGGAGGAACCACTTTTGCTAACGATACCACACTTACTGCAGAAAGGCCTTACCTCATATACGACAGTATTATGATACCCGAAAGTGTAACGGTCAATATAGACAAAGGCGCATCATTCTACATGCACAAAAATGCCAAATGGCTGATTGACGGAACGATAAAAACCAACGGCACACAGAACGAGCCTGTTATATTCCGTGCCGACAGATTGAACAATTTCTCTTCAACCATATCATACGACAATATTTCCGCACAATGGGACGGTTTGTTCTTCGGAGCTTCAAGCTTCGATAATGAGCTGAATTACACACTGATACGCAATGGCATTTCAGGGCTGACATTTGAAGAATCAACTCCGGACAGAAAGAAAATTGACATCCGGGATTCGCAAATAACAAATATGGACGGAAACGTTTTGTGGGCTGTCAACTGCTACATTGAAGCATCTAATACGGAATTCAGTAATGCCAGCGATTATCTCGTCATGTTGTCCGGAGGAAAATACCAGTTCACGCATTGTACGATGGCCAATTACATGCCTTCGGCTATGATGAGCAACAGCGCAACAAGATTTATACAAGCACTTACACTTGCCGACAACATCATATATGTCAATGAAAATAACAGCGAAGAGAAGCATTCATTTCCGTTGCAACAGGCTTTTTTTGACAACTGTGTCATTGACGGTAGCCTGTCTGCCGACACAACCAAAAAATACGGTGGAGAAATTATGTTTTCTACAAACGACATTTACATCAATGGCGATGACGGACAGTTCAATTATCACTTCAATCACTGTGTCATGAAAACGAAAAAGGTCGATAACAGCCGTTTTAATGAAGTCTTGTTCGTCGAAAATCCGAAAGTCGAAAGCATGAAGTATATAAAGAGTGACGGAAAAAACAAAGATGGAAATTATGATTACGTATACGATTTCCGGCTGGCAAACGAATCTTTAGGTATCGGAAAGGCCGATCGCAGTATATCGGAACAATATCCGACAGACCGTTATGGTGTCAACCGTTTGACAAGTGAATTCGGACCGTCTATCGGGGCTTACGAATACGTATCTCAGGAAGAGACCAAAAATGAAAAATAACCTGTCTTTAAATACAATCACCGGCTTTTTGTGTTTCATCTTGCTATTGTATGGATGCTCCAATGCTAATTCACAAAACCATTCGGATCATCAGCAACAAAAAACATTACATAGTAACGAAAAGTCAGAACAGAAAAACGGTTTTAGTAATAAGGATATTGATAATCATCAGGAAATTCGCGTTATGTTCTACAATGTAGAAAACCTGTTTGATACTTATGATGACCCGGAGAAACAAGACGACGATTTTCTTCCGGACGGACAAATGCGTTGGACTCCGAACCGTTATTACCGGCATTTACGGAAAACAGCGCAGGTTATAAGCGCTATCGGCGAATGGGGAACACCCGCTCTATGCGGACTGTGTGAAGTTGAAAACGATAGCGTTCTTATACACCTGCTAAACCGCACCCCTCTCAAAGAACAGCACTACAACTACTGCGTCACAAAAGGAAACGACGCCCGCGGTATTAACAACGCACTCATTTATCAACGTGATAAATTCAAATACCTCGGACATTCGTCGGAACGCATTCCTTTTTCAAATAAAAAAAAGCGTTCACGGGATATTCTGCACGTATGGGGAGACCTGATAAATAAGGAACGGTTGGATTTATTCGTCTGTCATTTCCCTTCCCGCTCGGGAGGAGAAAAAGAAACGGAACAAGACCGGATTGATGCGGCAAAATTCCTCCGGAAATTATGTGATTCGCTTTATAGGATAAATGCGGAATCAAACATCATAGTAATGGGAGATTTTAATGATAATCCATCTGATAAGAGTATACATACCCTAACGAAAGGATCAAAAAACAAATACAACCTCATCAATCTGTTCGGTGATGCCGGAAAACTTAATTTTCACGGCACCCATAAATTTCAGGGCGAATGGTCGCAACTCGACCAGATGATGATAAGTCATAACTGGAACAAATACCTGAAAGAAGGAAGTCCACGCATATTTGCAGCCGATTTTCTGCTCACCAAAAAAAACAATCGCGGCGAACAAAGTCCTTTACGTAAATACGCCGGTAAATTTTACAAAGGAGGATATAGCGATCACTTGCCGATCGTAGCCGACTTTTTATTACCTTTGCCACCGGATAATTAGAAAGAAACATGAATAAAGTATTTGTTGCTGTCGTAGCTTTTCTGTTCACAACCATGTTACCTATACAAACAGAAGCGCAACGCCTGGCAAACCCATTTGATTTTCCGATACAGTTATCAGGCGGATTTTGTGATTTACGTGCCAATCATTATCATGCAGGTATTGATATCCGTACAAAATCCAGCGAAGGGCATGCCATGCATGCCGTACAAAAAGGCTATATATCACGCGTATCTGTCAGTCCATGGGGATATGGACTTGCCATCTATATAACGCATCCCGATGACAACCTGATTACCGTTTACGGACACCTGCAACAATTTAATCAGCGTATAACCGAAATTGTAAAAGAGAAACAATACGAAAATGAGAGCTATTATGTCAATATTAAGTTTGAACCGGATGCTTTACCCGTAAAACAGGGAGATTTAATAGGCTATAGCGGAAACTCCGGCAGTTCGGGGGGGCCTCATCTTCATTTCGAAGTACGTGACATGCAGACAAACGAATTGATCGATCCTTTGATCTTTTACAAATCCTATATTCCGGATACACGCAAACCGCTGGTACGCGGACTTAAAATCTATCCGACCGAAGGCAAAGGCATGGTAAATGGAAACAATAAAAAACAAAATATCGAATTCAAACTCAATAAAAACGATCACCCGGTTATATCTGCAACAATAGAAGCGTGGGGTGAAATCGGTTTGGGAATAAGAGCCATCGATCGTATGGACGGAACAGGATTCTCTTACGGTATAAAAGATATTCTTCTGACAGTCGACAGCATTGAAATGTTCCGGAGCCATACCGATCGTTTTTCCCTGGAAGAATCGAAATATATAAATAGCTATACGGATTATGAAGAATGGTCGGACAAGCGTATTTTTTATATAAAGACATTTGTTGATCCGGGAAACCGCACACAATTTATCGCAAGCCGGAATTCCGGTAAAATAAATATAGATGAAGAACGTATATACAATATACTCATCACTCTGACCGACATCTATGGTAATGCCTGCAAAGTGCCGATAAAAATAAAAGGAAAAAAACAGGATATAACCCCACCTGACACCATCGGCACAAAACTCATGCGGTGGTATGATTACAACTCATTCAGCACCAAAGGCATCCGGCTGACATTCCCCCGTAACAGTTTATATAACAGCATCTATATGCATCACAATACTTCTTTTGTAAAAGAACGTTTCTCTTTGACGCATACTTTACATAATACTCCTGTTCCACTACACACCCCGGCGCAATTGTCCATCTACCTGGACAGTGCCTTTACTTCAACAAACACAGATCAGTTCGGTATCGTACGCATTACCAATTCAAGCGGGAAGATGTCATGGGTCGGAGGCACCTTCCGCGACGGATGGATCGATGCGGAAATAAACGAACTCGGAACATATACGGTCACATGTGATACCACCCCACCGGTTATCAGACCTATAGATCCCGGCAAATGGCGTGAAAAGAAAAAAATAAGCATTCGCATAACCGATAATTTAAGTGGCATTTCGGTATACAGAGGAGAAATCGACGGAAAATATGCCCTTTTTGAATATGACGGCAAAAACGCATTAATATCCTACACTTTCGATAACGAAAGATTACATCCGGGCTACCATCGGTTAAAACTTACGGTAACAGACGGGTGTGGAAATAAATCAACATACGAGTATTCTTTTACATGGTAAATTTATGCCATCAGATAATCAGGATAAATATTTTTTTCATACCTTTGAATCGTTTTTTGAGTTTTTGATATAAACAATTTCATTATGGAAAACAAAGAATTAATAGATGAGGTTAGAAAAAAGGCAGAGGCCTGGTTAGGTAAAGATTACGATGAAGCAACACGTAATCAGGTACAGGCAATGTTGGACAATACCGATCCGACAGACCTGATAGAATCATTCTACAAGGACCTCGAATTCGGAACCGGAGGGTTGCGCGGTATAATGGGCGCAGGAACAAACCGTATGAACAAGTATACCGTAGGAGCGGCAACACAGGGATTATCAAATTACCTGAAAAAAGAATTTGCAAATCTCCCTGAAATAAAGGTAGTCATTGGTTATGACTGCCGTAACAACAGCCGTGAATATGCAAAAATTTCGGCTGATATATTCTCGGCGAACGGTATAAAAGTTTACCTGTTTGAAGATCTGCGTCCGACACCGGAAATGTCTTATACCATACGTAAGCTTGGTTGCCAGAGCGGTATTATACTAACTGCCTCGCATAACCCGAAAGAATACAACGGATACAAAGCGTATTGGGACGACGGCGCACAAATGATTGCACCGCATGATAAGAATACGATTGCTGAAGTCAATAAAATACGCACCGCAGCAGAAATAAATTTCAACGGAAATAAAAAACTCATTGAAATCATAGGCAAAGAGATAGACGATGCATACATCCATGACCTGAAAAAGATATCATTATCACCGGACGTCATATCCCGTCATCACGATATCAAAATTGTCTACACTCCTATCCACGGTACGGGAGTTCGCCTCATTCCTGCAGCAATGAAAAATTTCGGATTCACGAATATTATCAATGTGCCCGAACAGGATGTTGTGAGCGGAGATTTTCCGACTGTTATATCACCCAATCCGGAAGAGCCCGCCGCAATGGCTATGGCTGTGGAAAAAGCAAAAGAAACTGACGCAGAACTTGTTCTTGCATCGGATCCCGATGCGGACCGTATGGGGGCAGCCGTAAAAAATAACGAAGGCGAATGGATTCTTCTAAACGGAAATCAGACGGCTATCTTATTCGTTTATTACCTGATAACAAGATGGAAAGAACTCGGCAGACTTACCGGAAAAGAATACATCGTTAAAACGATTGTAACAACCGAAACCATACGCGCCATCGCTGAAAAAAATGAAGTAGCTTATTACGATGTGTATACAGGCTTCAAATGGATTGCCGATATCATGCGCAAAAACGAAGGAAAAAAAACATATATCGGGGGAGGCGAAGAAAGTTACGGTTTTCTCTGTGAAGATTTCGTTCGTGACAAAGATGCCGTTTCGTCCTGTTGCATAATGGGTGAAATCGCTGCATGGTCAAAAGACCAGGGGTTAACCGTATTCGGTTTGCTGAATCGGATATATGCAGAATATGGATATTCGAAAGAAGTCGGAATCTCGGTTGTCAAGAAAGGAAAGAGTGGCGCCGAAGAAATTGAAGCGATGATGAAGGCGTACCGTAATAATCCGCTAAAAGAAATTGCAGGCTCCAAAGTAACCATGACATATGATTATGCATCCCTCAAAGGTCATAGTTTTATAGAAAATGAAGATTTTTCACTCAATATGCCTACTACATCGAACGTGCTTCAATACTATACCGAGGACGGTACAAAAATATCGATTCGTCCTTCCGGAACAGAACCTAAAATTAAGTTCTATGTTGAAGTACACGAACCTGTAAAATCGGTTCAGGATATTCCCGGTGCGGAAAAAGCAGCAATGGAAAAAATCGAAAAGATAAAAGAATCGTTGGCGATCTGAGAATCAATCCGACAGATATGACATTGTGTCGTGCATCTGTTTAAAAGCGGTCCCCAACATTTGTACTATATCGCCGGCAATCATGCTCTCTTCCGAAAGGTTGGCTACAGCAAGATTTCCGGCGATTCCATGAAGATACACCCCGATCACCGAAGCTTCTTCCGGACGATATCCCTGCGCAAGCAGACCTAAAAGAATTCCGGTCAATACATCGCCACTACCGGCTGTGGCCATTCCTGGATTTCCGGATGTATTGAAAAATACTTTTCCTGTTGGTGTACATACAGCCGTATAGGCTCCCTTCAATACAATACAGATCTTTTGTTCCGCAGCAATAGAGCGGGCTTTCTGCATCCGCTCATAAGCATTCTCGCTTGCACCTGCAAGGCGGTCAAATTCTCCGGAATGAGGAGTAATAATTGTTCCTTCAGGTAAATGATGTAATAATTCACTGTTTTCCGAAATAATATTCAGTGCATCGGCATCTATAACCAATGGTTTAGCATTCGCCGTATTCAGAAGCTCTTCAAGGAGTTCTTTCGTTCCGTTTTCCTTACCGATACCCGGTCCTATTCCTATAGCGTCATATTTCGAGATATTTGCTAATTCCGTCACATAATCGGTATTCTTATCCATTTCAATCATCGCTTCCGGTAAAGACGTCTGCATGATTACCTCTCCGCGCCCCGGCAGATGTACAGTCAGAAGTCCTGCTCCGCTACGCATACAACCCTTTGCCGACAATACTGCAGCGCCTATTTTGCCTGCACTCCCGGCAACAAGAAGTGCATGGCCGAAATCTCCTTTATGCGCAAAACGCTCACGCGTGCTTATCAACGTAGCAATATCATCATCAGTAATAAGCCCGTAAGATGTTTTGATTTTAAGCAATGCATCCGGATGGAGTCCGATTGGAAGCACTTTCCACTCACCGACAAAAATTGCATTTTCCGGTAATAAAAATGACAATTTGGGAAATTCAAAAGTAAGCGTCAGGTCCGCCTGAATAATATACTGGGAATTGTTATTCTTATTATCTTCTCCGAATAAGCCGGAAGGAACATCGATTGATACGACCGTAGACTCCGAATGATTTATGTAATCCACGATTTTCGCAAATCCTCCTTCAAGCGGACGGTTAAGCCCCGAACCGAAAAGTCCGTCGATAATGATATCCTGCGGCTCTAATTTAGGGGGAGCAAAAGACGAAACGACTTCCACAAACTGCTGATTTCCTTCACTCCGGATGCGTCTCTTGTTCGCTTCACAGTCTTCCGAAAGCAGATTCGAAGGATTTATCAGGTAAGTAAATACATTATACCCTTTTTCGATCAGCATTCTGGCTACAGCCAAAGCATCCGCCCCGTTATTTCCCTGACCGGCAAAAACATAGACACGATTCTGGCGTGATGCGTACCTGCGACAAAATTCGTTCACAAAAACAGATGACGCGCGCTCCACCAGATCAATCGAATCGATCGGTTCATGCTGAATTGTATACTGATCTATTTCCTTAATCTTAGCTGTTTCGAATAACTTCTTCATAGTCTATTAATTTTCTGACAAATATAATGCAAGTTGAGAGAAGGACAAAACGAAAACTTATTTTTGTTTTGTCCTTCCGGAACGTTGCCGATCTTCCATGACAGCAAAATAGCAAGCCAAAAGCAATACAAAATAAATTTATTTATTTTTATCATTATGATAACCCTTTTACTTTACATCTCCCTTTAAAATATAATATATTTTCATTTTTGTTAAAAAAACAGAACAAAAGAAAATAACTTAATTATTCTTGTGATAATTTGTAACAAAAGAAGAAATTTGTCGTCTAAATAGAAAACATTTAAACAGAAACAGATTCTAACACACATTTTCTGTTTTCCATATAAAAATAAAAGCATGATAATTACGTTAAGAGGCATCAATAAGACATATAACAACGGCGCCCCGTTACATGTTCTGAAAGGAATTGACCTCGATATAGAAAAAGGAGAGATGGTATCCCTCATGGGAGCGTCCGGCTCGGGAAAAAGTACGCTGTTGAATATCTTAGGTATTCTCGACACATACGATACCGGCGATTATTATCTTGACAATCAACTGATAAAAAACCTGAGCGAGAGTCGCGCGGCGGAACTGCGCAATCAGATGATCGGTTTTGTTTTCCAATCCTTCAATTTGATTTCGTTCAAAAACGCGATGGAAAACGTCGCGCTCCCCCTTTACTATCAAGGTATATCACGAAAAAAAAGAAATATGCTCGCTTTGGAATACTTAGACAAAGTGGGATTGAAAGATTGGGCCGAACACATGCCGAGCGAAATGTCGGGCGGACAAAAACAACGCGTAGCAATTGCACGGGCACTGATTGCGAAGCCGCAAATCATTCTGGCAGACGAACCGACAGGAGCGCTCGACAGCAAAACAACAGTGGAAGTAATGGATCTGTTGCGCGACGTAAATCAGGAAGGAATGACGATGATTATCGTAACACACGAAAGATCTGTCGCCGAAGCGACAAACCGCATCATTAATGTTAAAGACGGAATCATAGAAAAAGACGATGTTTGATTTTGATAATTTACGTGAGATATGGAGTACGATGAAAAAAAACAAGCTTCGTACTTTTCTGACAGGCTTTTCGGTTGCATGGGGGATCTTCATGCTTATCGTACTGCTGGGTGCGGGTAACGGGTTACACAACGGTATCATGTACAATTTCCGGGACATGGCCGACAACCGCATTGAAATGTGGCCCCGCTGGACATCCAAACCATGGAACGGCATGAAAGCCAGAAGAAGAATTGTTTTTAAAGATGAGGATTATTACACATTAAAATATAAGCATCCGGAAGTAGTGCTTTGCTCAGCAACCGTCACCCATAGCGACACGCTCACCTACAATAAGGAATATTTCACCGGTTCATCAAACGGTGTCTTTCCGGATCACGCACCAATCAATGGTATTCAGTTTTTTCCGGACAAAGGACGATTCATCAATGATGCCGATATACACCAGAGACGCAAAGTAATCGTACTAAGTCCCCGTATGGCGGAAGTTCTTTTCAGAGAAAAAAATCCGATCGGTGAATATGTGCGCTGCGGACACACCATGTTTCAGGTGATCGGCATCTATCACGACAAAAACATGAGCAACAGCTCGCCTGCATACATTCCGTTTTCTACGGCTCAACTACTGTATAACAAAGGGCGCGGATTTTATAACCTGTCTTTTACAGTCAAAGGCGTAACAACCGAAGAAGAAAACGAAGCATTCGAGCAACGACTGCGGGAAAGTCTGGCCAAAAACCATAAATTCGACCCAAGCGACAAATCGGCCATCGGCATGTGGAACACAGGCAATCAGATGCGTATGTTCAACAACATGACGGGCGGTATCATCCTGTTTATCTGGATTGTCGGAATAAGCACTTTGATGGCCGGCATCGTAGGCGTCAGCAATATCATGTTAGTCACGGTGCGCGAACGGACACGTGAAATCGGAATACGCAAAGCGATCGGCGCTAAACCATCTTCCATACTGAAACTGATTATTTTCGAAGCGATCCTGATCACGGCAGCATTCGGGTACCTCGGAATGGTTTCGGGCATCGGTGTGATGGAGGGGGTCGACTACATCATGACCATGTCGGGCGCTAATGATGCGCCTACAGGAGGTAATATGGGTGAAGACCTCACGTTGTTTCGCAATCCGACGGTCAGCCTTGGTATTGCCGTATCGGCCACTTTATTATTAATCATCGCAGGCGTACTGGCCGGCTATTTCCCCGCCCGAAAAGCGACGAAAATATCCGCCATTGAAGCCATGCGGGCAGAATAAAACAGATAAAAACAGACACTATGTTTGACGCGGACAGATGGATTGAAATTTGGGTAACAATCACCCGTAATAAGACACGGAGCTTGCTGACCTGCTTCGGAGTATTTTGGGGTATCCTGATGCTTGTAATCCTGCTCGGAACAGGGACCGGATTTAAAAACGCTATGTTTAAAAACGTGGATGGCTTCGCGACAAACTCCGTATTTTTCGAATCAGACCGTACAAGCGAACCATACCGCGGTTTTAACAAAGGACGTTATTGGTCTATGCGGAATCGCGATATTGAAGCTATACAACGCGAAGTAAAAGGCATAGACGCCCTTTCGCCAGTTATCTGGGGTAGCCGCTCTGATAAAAACATTGTTTATGGACAAGTTGCCGGCACTTATAATGTAAAAGGAGTCTTTCCGGATTATTTTCAGATAGAGAAACAAGAGCTTCACTTCGGCCGCCTGTTAAATACAATAGATCTTCAGGAACGACGGAAAGTATGTCTGATCGGCACAAGAATATGTGAAGAACTTTTTAAGAATGAAGATCCATGTGGAAAATACATCCGGGTAAATGGACTGTATTACCAGGTAGTAGGAGTTATAAAGCAAATCGCATCGGGAGTAAACATTGGCGGCCGTGCGGAGTCAACCGTATTCCTGCCGTTCAATACCATGCAACAAACGCTTAATCAGGGGGATATCCTGCACTTTCTCTGTGTAAGTGTTATTCCGGGGCATCCGATACAACAAGCCATCAGTGATATAACCGACATACTGAAAAACCAGAATGAGATATCGCCGACAGATCCGCAGGCCGTAAGCGTCATAAATCTGGCCGCGCAATTCGGTATGTTCGAAAACCTTTTTGCCGGCATTGACATCTTAGTCTGGCTGGTCGGAATGGGCACATTGCTCGCCGGTATCATCGGTATCAGTAATATCATGATGGTAACGGTCAAGGAACGTACACGCGAAATCGGTGTACGTCGCGCGATAGGGGCCAAACCGTGGAACATCATCTCACAGGTCATGAGCGAAAGTCTTGTGCTGACAGCGATGGCCGGACTGCTCGGATTAAGTGCGGGTGTATTCCTGTTGGACATCGTTGACCGGCTATTAACCATACAACCGCAATCAAACGATACGATGATCCTCAATCCGGGCGTAAATATCGGAACAGCCGTAGCCGCGACAATCGTACTGTTAATATGCGGTATGCTGGCCGGGTTGATTCCGGCATGGAGAGCGATGCAAATCAAAGCAATCGATGCTATCAGAGAAGAATAAAAACGAAACAATAATAAAATCATAAATAAGATGAAAAATCGAATTGTCAAAAAGATCATGCGGATTATCCTGCTGTCATTCTTAGGCTTAGCCATAATCGGCACTTTCTTTTTCTTATGGAAGAAAGCACAGCCTGTTGAAGTTGTTTACGAGTTAATCAATCCGGAAACAAGTACGATCGAAACAAAAACAGTCGCAACCGGCAATGTAAACCCCCGCTATGAAATTCTCATTAAACCGCAGATTTCTGGGATTATCTCCGAATTGCTGAAAGAAGCCGGACAACATGTAACATCCGGGGAAATCATTGCGACGGTAAAGGTGATTCCCGAAATGGTCCAACTCAATAGCGCGGAATCACGCGTGAATGTGGCAAGCATCAATTTCAAACAGATTGAAAGTACACATAAGCGCGATGAGCAGCTATTTAATCAGGGCATTATGACCGCTGAAGAATACGACGTCTCCAAAGCGAACTATCTCAAAGCAAAAGAAGAAAAGGAAAATGCACAAAGCGCACTGGAAATCGTTCGCGACGGGATCGCCAAAAATTCGAAAACGGCCAGTACGACACAGATACGAAGCACAATTACCGGTATGATACTCAATGTTCCCGTAGAAGTAGGTAACTCCGTGATACAAACCAACAATTTCAACGAAGGAACAACAATCGCAGCAGTTGCCAACATGAACGATATGATCTTTAAGGGGTATGTCGACGAAACGGAAATCGGGCGTATCAACGAAGGGATGCCAATCAAACTGACAATCGGTGCACTCGAAGGCCAGACATTCGATGCCGTGCTCGAATATGTTTCGCCCAAAGGGGAAGAAATAAGCGGTGCGATCCAGTTTGAAATCAAAGCTGCCGTAACAGTTCCCGATAGTGTATTTATACGTGCCGGATACAGCGCCAATGCGGAAATCGTACTTAAACGGGCTGAAGATGTGATGACCATACCGGAAAGTACAGTTACATTTAATGGTGATTCCGCTTTCGTCCAAATACTGACGCAGGAAAGTCCCAAACAGGTTTTTGAAAAACATGCGATAAAAACCGGCTTAAGTGACGGTATAAAAATAGAAGTTACGGAAGGCCTTACAAGCGAGAATAAAATACGCGGCGCTGTCATTAATAAAGACAAAAAATAATCGTATGAAACAGAGCATGAAAATCAAAGATTTACACCATAAGAATATGATAATTCATGCGGCGTTCCATACCACTTTAATGTAAAAATAAATTATTCGTATGAAAGTAAACATATTAACAGGATGTATCATCTTACTTTTCTCTCTGAACCTACAAGCACAACAACCCGGGAGAAATACCAAAATATGGTCTTTGCAGGAATGTGTTGACTATGCCTATGAACACAATCTGGAGATACAGATGCAACAGGTCAATATAGACAAACAAGAGGTAACGCTTAATACTTCCCGGAATAAGCGTTTACCGAACCTTACGGCAAGCGCATCGCAGTCCTTTTCATTCGGACGCTCGGCTTCCGGTTACGACAACACATATCAGGACCGGAACTCAAACTCCACTCAATGGTCTGCCTCGACATCCATACCGATCTTCACCGGTTTTATGATAAACAATGAAATTGCAGCATCTAAACTGGATCTGCAAGCTGTTACCGCAGAACTTGAAAAAGCAAAGGAAGACATGGAAATAAATATCACATCCATGTATCTTCAGATATTATATAGTAAGGAAATCCTTGATATAGCAAATAAACAAGCAGACTTAAGCCGTGAACAACTTGAGCGTACGAAGAAAATGTATGAAAACGGGCGGGCATCCGACGCGCAAATCTATGAAGTGGAGGCACAGATCGCCAACGATGAGTTGTCTGTCGTTCAGGCTGCATCAGATCTGCAAATGGCCATACTTTCACTCACCCAGATGCTGGAATTGCCGACACCTGAAGGGTTCGAAGTGGAAGAACCGGAAGAGATGGTTAATCTTCTCCTTGTACGTCAACCGGATGCCATTTACGAAACAGCATTAACCACACGTGCAGCTATACGTGTCGAAGAATTGCGCCTCAAAAGCAATGAGAAATATATAAAAGTTGCACAGAGTTCCTTCTATCCGACTCTATCTTTCGGCGCAGGCTACAGTAACAATTATTACAAAATCAACGGTGCCGACAATATATCTTTTTCCGATCAGCTTAAAAATAACAGAAACGAATATTTCAGACTCAATCTCAGCATTCCGATCTTCAATCGTTTCGCGACACGTAACAGTGTAAAAACAGCCCAGCTGAATATGCAATTGCAGGAACTTCAACTGGAAAATTCAAAAAAGTCATTATATAAAGAAATCCAACAGGCATACTACAATGCGGCAACATCAGGCGAAAAATACAAATCAGCGGAAGTTGCCTATAAATCGGCTGAAAAATCATTCGGATACATGAAAGAAAAGCTTGACAACGGACGGGCTACCATGTATGAATACAACGATTCAAAAACCAGTATGACAAAAGCTCTTTCCAACCGGACACAAGCGAAATACGATTTTATTTTGCGCAAAAAAATCCTGGAATTTTACGAACGACAGTAAAATACTATCTTCAAACTCTAAAATTGAAGATAGTCTGCATATCGGCAACATTCTTCATTTATCAATCAATGTGTCGCTTTCCATAGGGAAACAGTGGCAAAAGAAAATGTATTTTCTCTTGCCATTGCGTTCGATTTGCACTATCTTTGCCGACTGATAAACGAAAACCGGATGGTAGAAAAACAGATCAAACTGTACGATAAAACCTTTGAATTGTACATTTCCGAAGACAGTATTGTCAGTGCAATATCAAAAATAGCCGAAGAAATACGCCACGATATGGACGGCAAAAATCCACTTTTTGTCGGTATCCTTAACGGAGCCTATATGTTTGTGGCAGAACTCATGAGTAAACTGCCGCCGACATACGAATTGACATTCGCCGCTTATTCATCCTATCACGGTACAAAATCCGCAGGCATCGTACAGGAATTGCTACCCATACGCAGTGATATCAAAGACCGCCCGATCGTTTTGCTTGAGGACATCATCGACACAGGCCTGACAATGCAGTATGTAACGAATCGCCTCCGCGAAGAAGGCGCCACAGATGTACGTCTGGCAACCATGCTTCTCAAACCGAGATCACTCCAATGCAATCTTAAACCGGATTATATAGGAATGGAAATCGAGAATGATTTCATCGTCGGTTTCGGGCTTGATTACAACGGATTAGGACGTACGTCCCGCAATATCTATAAAATCGTTGAATGACACATTCAGTGACTATTAAAGACTTGTCATTAATAACTAACTATTAAATTAAAGTAAGATGCTCAACATTGTAATTTTTGGTGCGCCGGGATCCGGTAAAGGAACACAAAGCGATTTAATAAAAAAGAATTTTAATTTAGCTCATATTTCTACAGGCGATGTTCTTCGTCAGGAGATCCAAAATGAAACGGAACTGGGTAAAATCGCAAAAGAATACATAGAAAAGGGCCAGTTGTTGCCGGACGAACTGATCTGTGGTATGCTTGACGAAGTTCTTGATACATTGAAAGATACTAAAGGCATAATATTTGATGGTTTTCCACGCACGATCCCACAAGCTGAAGCACTTGAAAAAATTCTTAAGAAACACGGAATGGATGTGTCGGTTCTACTCGATTTACAAGTAGAAGACGAAGAACTTACCGAACGCCTGCTTGAACGCGGAAAGAAATCAGGACGCTCAGACGATAATGAAGAGACAATACAATCACGCCTGAAAGTATATCATTCGCAAACCGAACCACTTGCTCAATATTATAAAGGAAAAGGCAAACACGTTGCAATCAAAGGCACAGGAAGCATAGAAGATATATTTAGCCGTATAAAAGAAGCAATTAAAAATATTAGCGAATAATCAATCACCAATAATTAGTTTTTAAAAATGGCCGATTCGAATTTTGTCGATTATGTGAAAATATATTGTAGCTCCGGTAAAGGAGGAAAAGGATCCTCTCACTTCCGTAGAGCCAAATATATCCCTAAAGGTGGACCTGACGGAGGAGACGGCGGGCACGGCGGACACGTATATCTACGTGGCAACCGTAATTTATGGACACTGCTTCATCTGAGATACGAACGACATATCATCGCGACTCCCGGTGAAGGAGGAAGCGCCAAAGGCAGTACTGGGAAAGATGGTACGGACCGCTATATTGAAGTGCCGTGCGGAACGGTGGCTTACGATGCTGATACCGGAGACTATATCTGTGATGTCACCGAGGACGGACAAATCATCCGTATCCTTAAAGGCGGCAAAGGCGGATGGGGAAACATTCATTTCAAAACATCCACGAATCAGGCCCCCCGCTATGCCCAACCGGGAGAGCCCGCAGAAGAACGCAATATCATTCTACAATTAAAATTACTGGCAGATGTAGGTCTTGTAGGATTCCCAAACGCGGGAAAATCTACATTACTCTCAGTCATAACTTCCGCCAAGCCAAAAATAGCGAATTATCCTTTCACCACGCTTGAACCGAATCTCGGCATGGTGAAATATCGCGACAACCGCTCATTCATTATGGCCGATATTCCCGGCATAATCGAAGGAGCCAGTGAGGGCAAAGGCCTGGGTCTCCGTTTTCTGAGACATATCGAACGGAATTCCCTGCTTCTTTTCATGATACCGGCCGATACTGACGATATAAAGAAAGAATACGAAATTTTAAGCGGCGAACTGGAAAAATACAATCCCGATCTAGCGGAAAAAAGCCGTGTTCTTGCCGTCACAAAAAGCGATCTTCTTGACGAAGAGCTTAAAAGCGCACTCTCACGGAACCTGCCCGAAAAGATCCCCCACGTATTCATATCCTCCGTTGCACACATGGGGCTCGACACGTTAAAAGATGTACTCTGGGCAGAACTAAATAAAGAAACGTTTCAGGACAAAGAAAAAATCGTCCATAAAAATATGGAAATAAATATGATCGGAGGCGACATCGAAACCGAGGACGAAGACACTGATACAGAAAATGATTCTGATATTGAATATGATGGGTAAACAGGCTGAAATCAATTTTTTACTAAAAAACTATTGCTATTCATTAAAAGTTCGTATCTTTGTACCGGGTTTTAAAATTTAAAGATCATGACTATTGAATCTATTGGAACGGTAGCCGGAGCCGTATGGACAGCTTTAAGCACATCCGGAAAGATGACTATCAAAGAATTGAAGAAAGTCACCAAAATCAAAACAGACAAAGAATTATTCTCTGCTTTAGGATGGTTAGCAAAAGAAGGCAAACTCATTTTCAAAGAAAAAGGAGAAGATTTGTTTGTTTGGTTAGCGTGAAAAAAGTAAAAAACGAAACGACACTATTAAAGGCTGCTCATCTATATGATGAGCAGCCTTTTTCTTTTTTAAAAACAAAAAACAGATTCAAAAGTTGTTTTTCCTGACTTCGACAATGCGTCACCCTAAAACGTTTCCCAAAAATTCTTATCGAATAGCTGCTCGATAACCCTGTGCCTAGGTGTCAGCAGCATGGTTCTGGTGATGGTTTCACCAC
>JAITVS010000302.1 GCA_031285685.1 Tannerella sp. | reverse complement strand
GTCAAAAAGTATTCGGAAGATTTAGTAAACGTATTTCCACAAGATACGCCGGAGGAAAAACGTATTTTCACACTGCTAAAAGCCGCTTATGTGGATGCACGGTATAATCCGCATTTTGTGGTAACGAAAGAGGATATTGATGCACTGATTCCGAAAGTGGATCTGCTCCGGGATATTGCCAAACGGATTTGCGAGGAACGGATTAAGGGGTACGGAGAATAAAATACGACACACTGATTATTTTTCACTTATCTCGTCTTGATACCGCCATATACATCCGAGTTGTACCGACTTGTTTTGAATTGACTGACTGATACGCCATAGGGATACGCCCGAAAGGCGGGAAGCCTCAGATACACTTCTATAAGTAGCAAGCAATTTGCCTTTTGCCGTATATTGACAAACTGCACGGCAATTATTTGAACGCGAAAGGAATCGTCTTTGCATGAGTTCCGATAAATCTATCCACGGTTTCTTTTCTGTTCGCCAAACAGAACCTCCGGCTATATAAAACTTGCCGGAAAGAACACTCAATATGGCGGAGCGAGAAGTTTTTGTGCACTCAGCGGCTTCCTTTATACTTTTATAGGTTGCCATCCAGTTTCCCTGCATATCATACTGACTGACTTCTTTACTTCGAGCGGCGCTATGACGGGCTATTCTTTCGGCGGAATGTTTTACTCCTAAAACAGAATACCACAGATTTGACCTTCCCTCTTCATGCAGTTTATGAGTGGGTGCACATCGCGTTGACAGGTACAGGTTTTCCACACGATTGTTTTGCGGATCATTGTCTTTATGCTGTACGATTCCTCTTTCCGGTATCCTCCCGGTGAATGCTTCATAGACCAAACGCGAGGCGTGGGTGTGAACAGATATGTTTTCAATCCGCAAACCTAATTTAACTCCGTGGCAAACTGTTTGGTTTATATGTTTATTCAATCGAAAACTTGCCGTTTGCCGGACTATTCTTTCGGGAAGCAGTATTTCGATTGTTTTGCCATAGTGCATATAAACTTTGAGCATTTCTAATCTTTTGACTCTCCCCAGATTGGATACCAAATAATATTCTTCATAACCTTTTACGGGCTTCCAGATTTCCCCGTCCATATCTTCCAATGAACGATTCTGATAAGGGTATAGACAGGTGTTTCCCATAAGTTTGTGTTCGTTTTTTTTCTGATTGTACCATTCTTAGTCTATAATTAACGACTGTTGCGGAGCGGTTTCTTCACTCGACAATGGGCTTATTGGCATTTATATCGTTGGGGGGATTCAATCTGATTTTAAAATATCGCTTTTTTACCAAATTATCAAGATCGTCAAAATGATTCCAATATTCGTTGGCAATTTGAGCATCTATTTTAGTTGAAAATTGGAGAATATCTAAAAACATAGCTTTGCCTCTTTCCGTATGAGCTACAAGCAACCCTATATTTAATAAAGACCTAAGCTTGTCTGTTTGATGAAGTTCGACTATTTCATCTTTCCAACGGTCAAGTTCTTCTTCAAACAGATGTATGGTGTTTAGAATCATTTCTTGAGCCACTGCAATTGCCGTTTCGTATTCTTTCTGGGTCATATCAGTTATATCCGAATTACACATCTTCCGCAAACGGTTTTACCAAGGGTCTATTATTTTGGGTCTTCCAACGATCAACATTTCGTAAGGCTTCAGCGGTTCTTCCTCTTTGACTTCGTGCTTGGGTTTCCATTCACCTGTGTGGGGTTTGATGCCATGAAGCAACAACTCTTCGACGACAAAGCAAACGGGCTTTTTGATTGTCGAAGCTTCCTCCCATTTATCTATCCATTCCTCAAAAATGTATTCATTCAGGAAGAAAACACCGTCTTCGGTTTTTATCATCGGCTTGTCCTGATAGACATCCAACCCGAAGCCATAAACACCCCATTCGGCAAATAGCTTGGTTGCCAAGGTGTCGTACTCGTCTTCGTTGAAGTCATCGTCATCCGCATTACCGGTTTCACCGTCCACCATTGTAACCAACTCCGGAAAGAATTTGTAGCCGGTTTCGCTACCGACAAATTCTCCCTTTATAGCTCCTGCCGGAATCTTTTTGTTTTTCTCGTCTTCGGGGTCATAGAAAGTAGCCTTAACTATCTCCAAAACACATTCCAACTGCTTGCCGATATAGTTTTCGGCTTCGATACCAGTCCGCTCACGGATAGTGAACGATTGGTTGTTAATGTCTTTTGCTTGAATAAGTCTTGCATATATTTTGCCTTCATGCTCCACTGTCGGTGTACACGATTCCACAGCCAAGACCGCCAGCGGATAAGGTAAAGGTTTTTCGGGTGTTGCCATAAAAATTAATCTACATATATCAAATTGTCTTCAAAATTTAGACCTTTCAAATTCATTTCATCGTAATAAGTGCGAAACGTCTGTGTAATAAATATAGAATAGGGTAATTCGGGAACCTTGAAAACAGGCACATGTGCAATTTTATTATAGTCAAACGCCAATAACTCAATATTCGAGATTTTACCCGGCATAAATTCCTCATATACGGATATGTCCTTATCCAAGGCATCAGTAAATCTCAATAGATTAAACAAATAGTACTCATCTTCATCATTCAGGAATGGCAGTAGCTCATAGCTATCCTCATCCAGCAAAGATAAAGATGTTAATAAATCTTTTCCTTTCGAGTTTACTATGATTGCCCCCGTGTCGTAAAGATCAATAAAATCCGAATCTATTCGCTGTTCTGATTTCAGTATAACCAAAGGTTTCCACATCTTCTTTCGAGGCGTCAGGTCATCGTTGATATCCTCCATAAACTGAATAAAGAAATCCTTTTTACCATCCTCCGGCAAAATGAAGGGAGAAAAATGCAAATCAGTTGTGTTTAATTCCCAAACTTTCATTGGATTTTATCTATCGAATTACATTTCATCTGACCATTCTTCCACAGGAGTAAATACAATCCCTTCTGGATTGGCGGACATAATAATATCAACAACAGACTTGTGGTATAAAATAAAGGAAACAAATTCTTTTGAAACAAAAACTAAGCGGTCTATCAAAGGAACGGCAGCCAGTTTTTCTCTATCCAAAACAATTTTTTCAATACCCATCCATTCACCCGTTAATTTACTTATACGCCTATACTTAGTTTCTTTTTCATGAAAAACAGACAGTTTTTTATAAATATTTGTTATCCAATAATTATCTATATCTTCATCGTTTTTACCCCGTATAACAGTAGGAACCAATTGTAATCCTTTGATTTCATACCGATTCAAAACATCATGTATTTTCTCCGAAATAACAACACATTTCCCTCTCAATGACATAGCGTCAACAAGTTTCGGTTTAGGTATATTAATTTCGGGATTAAATGTAATATGTGCAACGAAGTCCGGCGATACTTTTTCATATCGTGAAAAATGCCAACACCAAATGAATCATATTCATCATCATTTACCATTATGGGTACATCGCCATAATTCTCACTATCAATTAAATAATAATCAAATTCATTGTTCATGTTCATTGAAATTTTGAGTTTAATATTTTATTCGTTACTTGTGCAAAAATATAAAAAATAACTATTCCATATTCTTGATATCATTGTCTATGTCGTTGTATTTGCATTTATCCCATTCTACACTTAAAGTACGACAACCTTCTTCGGTATGATTCCTGCTGCAAGGCCTTTCTTTTATGGCCTCCGTTAATTTTTCTGATACATCACGCGCTTTTCCTCGTAAACTCATTTTTAAAGATTTTGCCATAGCGTTCCGCTTGGTAGTTATAGTTCTATACCCTCCATAGCAGCCAACTCCTCCTGTGTTGTAATCTTTTCCATCAGATGTTATTGTCCATTTGAATTTTTCGACTTTTTCAAATATATCATTACTTATTTCGAGCATTTCCTCGTGAAAATCTCTGATTTCTCGACTCGTTAGAGGATGACAATAACCTCCGGTAGTATAGGTTTCCAGTATCCCGTTAATCATTTTTTCTACTGATTTTACATAATTCAATCTGACACCATTTTCTATACTTCCGAAAGTAGCACCATGCCCTCCTAAATGAAGTGGAACTCCGTAATGACAAGCGGCCAACATGTCGCCGGGTAAAATAACACAATTCGCAGCACAATTAATATCGTACATGAATGCTTTAAATATGCAGTACCAACTGTCTTCAGATACTGCTTCGCAGGTTATCAAGTGATGTCCTTCGATAGGGTCGGAAGCAACTATCGAATTACTAGCTAATTTCCCATTTTCGATTATCTTACTAACACGACTGAACCATGTATTTTGTCGATAGAAAAAATGATCCTCTTTATTTTTAGAATCCAATTTTCCGCTTTCTTTTAATGCGTTCAACGCAATTTGAGTTACACCCTCATCACGTTCATTTGTACCTTTGGATGTATAAGAAGCACCATGTAAAATATCCTGATTACATACATGTTCAGCACCTTTTCCGTCATCACTCTTGGTCTTAACAGGGCATTTATCCGGCTTGGCGTTTTTGGTTGTATTACCCATATTACTGTCCTACTTTTTTAATGGTTACCATTCCACCACCTCTCCCGCACATAATGAAAGATCCTCCAAGTAAGGGCTTAAACAGTCCTACTTTTTTAGTCATATAAGGCATTTTCCACGGCCCGATCAATACCGGAGTACAGAGATTTCCCGGAGGTGGTACCGCAGAATAAGGTTTGCATATTCCAAATGCCCCTACGGGAGGGAATATATTCATACCCGGTGCAAAATCCATTACAGTGGCTACTTTTTTTCTTTTGATCCTGTATTTTCTATTGCTTGACACTTTTAGTGTCGCATTTTTATTTCCCATCGTACATTTCAAACAAGCACCATGCACTACATATTCATCGTTCTTTGCCATAATAATTATAATCTTTGTTATCCAACATCTATCTGACGACCTTTAATGTCCGTTTTGGTCTTTCCTTCAATACTCATTCTTTTAGAGGCGACAGTGGTTTGTTTCGTGCCAACGATTTTTACTTTTTCTTTAGAGGATACATCCACTGTCTTTTTCCCTTTTAATGTCGCTTTTCCTTTACTATCCAACGTCATTTCTGAATTTATCCCCGATGTTACCGAGGATTTTTTTCCTCCTTGAGCAGAAAAGTTTTTACCCGCCTTAATTGCAGCATCTTTTCCGGCATTAATAAATGCACTATCTCCACCTGTAACAGAAGCTGTTTTACCCGCAGATGCGGCATAGACAACCCCTGCCGTTTCTGTTATTGCATTTTTTGCAAATAAATTTATATTGGTTGCTCTTAGGTTTATTGTACCATTGGTGGAAACATTGATGATATCCGAAGGGGTATCTATCTCAATGATATTACCCCTATAATCATATAGTTGTATCTTTTCTTCTCCTTTCGTATCATCAAACTTAATCGTATGCCCGCTCCGGGTAACAATCTTCTTGATATTATTCTTCTTTACACCTCCCAAATTCTCCGCATTCTTACAGTGAA
>JAITVS010000244.1 GCA_031285685.1 Tannerella sp. | reverse complement strand
GAACTTTGTGAATTATAAAGATTTGTCGGGCGATAAGACCGCTAAGTGCAGGCAATATATGGAACAGGCATTCCGTAATGATTATGAAAAAGCAAAAAACGAACATATTGCCTTTTATCGTCAATATATGGATCGGATGTCGGTTGATCTGGGAAAAACGGAAGCGTCGGCAAAACCTACGGATAGGAGAATTAAAGAGTTTTCCGGGACATTTGATCCGGAACTGATCACGCTTTATTTTCAGTTTGGCCGTTATTTGCTGATATCAAGCTCGCAGCCGAACACACAACCGGCTAATCTGCAAGGAATCTGGAATGATCGCTTTTTGCCGCCCTGGGATAGTAAATATACCTGTAATATCAATCTTGAAATGAATTACTGGCCTGCCGAGATAGCCAATCTGAGCGAAATGAATGAACCGATGTTACAGTTGGTGCGTGAAGTTGCGGAAACAGGTGCACATACTGCTCAGCTGATGTACGGTTGCAGGGGGTGGGTGATGCATCATAATACGGACATCTGGCGTATTACAGGTCCGGTAGACCGGGCGGCATCCGGCATGTGGCCGACAGGAGGTGCATGGGTAAGTCAGCATTTGTGGTACAGATATCTGCAAACGGGAGATAAAGAGTACCTGAAGTCAATATATCCGGTAATACGTGGAGCAGCCATGTTTTTCAATGATTTTCTGATCGAAGAACCGGAACATGAATGGTTAGTTGTTTCGCCTTCGAGTTCTCCGGAAAATACACATGCCGGCAGTAATAAAGAGGCGACAATCAGCGCCGGCGTAACAATGGATAACCAGTTGCTGTTTGATTTATTTTCAATGGTAATTACTGCGTCCGATGTACTGGGTACGGATAAGGAATTCTGTGATACGCTTCGGATGAAACGCGATAAGCTTCCGCCGATGCAGATCGGACGACATAATCAATTGCAGGAGTGGATGTATGATTGGGATATGCCGGACGATAAGCATCGTCATGTATCGCATTTGTACGGTTTATATCCGAGCAATCAGATTTCTCCGGTAAGAACCCCGCTTTTATCCGAAGCAGCTAAAAACTCATTAAATTACAGAGGTGATCCTTCGACCGGTTGGTCAATGGGCTGGAAAGTATGCCTCTGGGCAAGATTGTTGGATGGTGATCATGCTTATAAACTTCTTACCGATCAACTGGATTTGGTCACGAATGAAAATAAAAAAGGCGGAACATACAGTAATATGCTGGATGCTCATCCACCCTTCCAGATAGACGGAAATTTCGGTTGTACGGCCGGTATTGCCGAAATGTTTATGCAGAGTCATGATGGCTTTATTTACATACTGCCGGCTCTTCCCTCTGTGTTGAAAGACGGTCGTGTGAAAGGGCTTGTCGCCCGTGGAGGATTTGTGATAGACCTTGAATGGAAAAACGGAAAAGTGAAAACACTGACGGTTACATCACTCCACGGAGGAAATTGCCGCATCCGGATCGCTTCGCCGTTAAAAGGAAACAGAATTAAAACAGCAAAAGGAGAGAATCCGAATCCGCTTTTTGCTACACCCGAAATAAAGACCCCTTTAGTTTCAAGCAAGGCTACATTAAAGTCCCAGGCTGTTAAGGCGACCGGAAAAACATTCTTATATGACCTGAAGACAGAAAAAGGAAAAAAATATGTGTTTAATTAAGAACCGGAGTTCAATTTTGCTTCTTTTTATCAAGAAAAAGAAGAAGCACATAATAAAAATCAGATAAAATGAAAAATTTAAAAACAACCTTTTTAATCTTTGCTTTGAGTATTATAAGTGGCGTTTCTTATGCACAGGAAAAGCCGAAGACCGTCATGCCCTGGGAAAAGGGAAAACTGAAAGTAAGTGAAAACAAACTTTTTTTACAGCATGAAAACGGAGATCCGTTTTTCTGGCTGGGCGAAACGGCATGGCTGTTGCCTTCACGTTCTAACCGCGATGAGGTAGGATTTTTTATGGGGGAGACGGGTAAGAACGGTTACAACGTTGTTCAAATATCTGTGTTACATTCGATTCCTTCCATGAACGCATATGGACATTGGGCATTGCCAAAAGGATTTGATTTCAAAAATATAGACAAGCCGGGAGAATACAACTATTGGCAACATGTGGATTATATTGTCGAGAGCGCGCAACGAAGAGGTATGTATATCGGTTTGGTATGTGTCTGGGGAGGCCCTGTTCAAAATAAACAGATGACTGTTGAAGATGCGAAGAAGTATGGAAAATTTCTGGCGGAACGCTACAAAAAATATCCGAACATTATCTGGCTGATCGGAGGAGATATTCGCGGAGATGTCGAGCCGGAAGTATGGCGGACGCTGGCAAAAACCATCAAGGCAATCGATCCGGATCACCTGATGACGTTTCATCCGCGCGGCCGTACGATATCGACCACCTGGTTTAACAATGATGATTGGCTGGATTTCAATATGTTTCAGTCAGGACATCGTCGTTATGGACAACGTAAAGGTGACGGGGATTATCCGATCGAGGAAAATACGGAAGAAGACGGTTGGCGTTTTGTGGAGCGCAGCTTAAAGGAAACCCCGCTGAAACCGGTGATTGACGGTGAACCGTCTTATGAAGATATTCCGCAGGGACTGCATGATGTGAATGAACGCTATTGGCAGGCCGAAGATGTGCGCCGTTATGCCTACTGGTCGGTATTTGCCGGATCTTTCGGTCATACTTACGGGCACAACTCAACCATGCAGATGCTACGTCCCGGATACGGAGCCGCATTCGGTGCAAAGAAACCCTGGTGGGATGCTATCCATGATCCCGGATGTCAACAAATGAAATATCTGAAAAAACTGATGTTGGCGTTTCCCTTTTTTGAAAGGATACCGGACCAGTCGGTTATTTCCGGCACAAACGGAGTACAATACGAACGTGTCATCGCAACCCGCGGCAAAGATTATATCTTAGTGTATAACTACACGAATCGCATGACTGAAATCGATATGACAAAAATTCCGGGCGCGAAAAAAAAGGCCTGGTGGTATAGCCCGGTTGACGGAGGCGTTGAGTTTATTGGCGAGTTTGATAACGGAAAACAATCTTTTCTGCATGATTCAGGATACAGACCCGGAAATGACTGGGTACTTATTATTACCGATGCAAGCGTGTCCTATGTGAATGATAATTTAGTCCTGAGTGATGAGAGTTGAAATTTTCCGAAGATGATGTGAGTTGATTGTGGAAGGCGAACGATAAAAAATAAAATTTAAACAATAGAAATGTGATGAAACAAAAGTTAGTCTATTTATTTCCGGCTTTGCTGATCTCCCTGTCTTTATTTTCCGCGAAGACTTCGGTAAGCCATTCTGTAGTATCGAGGAATGTGGTTTCTCCATTCGGTGAAGGAATCATGGTTTCCGACTTGCATTGTGAAATGTTGTGTGATCCGGAAGGCATAAATACTACAACTCCGCGGTTCGGCTGGATTGTCCGGGCGGAGGCAGGTATGCGGAATGTTGAACAGTTATCGTACCGGATACTGGTTGCATCGTCTCCGGAAAAGTTGAAAAATAACGAAGCTGATTTATGGGATTCCGGTGAGGTCAATAGCAGTCAGTCTGTTTATGTGGATTATGCGGGAAACCCGTTGCAAAGCAGAAGTGACGCTTACTGGAAAGTAAAAGTGAAAACGAATAAGGGGGAAAGCGCATGGAGCGATATGGCTCATTTTAGTGTCGGATTATTGGATGACATGGACTGGAAAGCCGAATGGATCGGCCTCGACCGGAGCTTTTCATGGGATAGTGAAACTGCACATTCGAGGCTTTCCGCACGTTATTTCAGAAAGGAATTTGACAGTAAGAAGGTTGTCAGGTCGGCAAAGGTCTATATTTCGGGGCTGGGGTTATACGAGTTGTATATCAACGGACAAAAGATCGGTGATCAGGCGCTTGCTCCGACACCGACCGACTATACGAAATCAGTAAAATACAACACGTTTGACGTAACATCATCTGTTCAGTCGGGCAGAAATGCAATCGGTACGATTCTGGGGAACGGGCGTTTTTACAATATGCGACAGGATTACAAACCGCATAAAATCAAAACATTCGGTTATCCGAAGATGTTATTTCAACTTGAAATAGAATATACCGACGGGACACGTCAAACGGTTGTGAGCGATAATACGTGGAAGGTAACCGCCGACGGGCCGATACGCTCCAATAACGATTTTGACGGTGAAGAATATGATGCGGCAAAAGAGTTGGGAAAATGGAATACGGTTGGTTACAATGACCGGAAGTGGCTGAAGGCCGAACGTGTGCAGGCTCCTGACGGCAAATTGTCTGCGCAGATGAACGACAATATGAAAGTCATGGCTACGGTTCGACCGGTGAAGATTACGGCTTTGACACCGGATACGTTTATTGTCGATATGGGCCAGAATATGGTGGGTTGGGTGCAATTGACGGCAAATGGAAAAAAAGGCGACAAGATCACGTTGCGTTTTGCCGAAACACTGGAAACTGACGGTCGTTTGAAAACCATAAACCTTCGTAGTGCAAACCAGACAGACGTATATACCCTGAAAGGCGGAGGGACGGAAACGTGGGAACCTTGTTTTGTTACGCACGGATTTCGTTACATGGAAGTGACCGGTTTCCCGGGTACGCCGGCAATCGACAATTTTGTAGGCAAAGTTGTTTACGATAATATTGCAACCATCAGTATGTTCGAAACATCCAACGCCTTGCTGAACCGGATACATAAAAATGCTTATTGGGGTATAAACGGGAATTACAAAGGGATTCCGTTGGATTGCCCTCAACGGGATGAACGGCAACCCTGGCTGGGTGATCATACGATTGGCTGTTTCGGTGAAAGTTTTATGTACGATAACGAGCGGTTGTATGTGAAATGGTTGGATGATATCCGGGATTCACAGACGGAAGAGGGCGGGTTGTCCGACATTGCCCCTCCTTATTATATGATTTATTACAGTGATAACATGACATGGCCGGGAACCTATCTGTTTGTCGCCGAAATGATATATCAACAGTTCGGAAATAAAGAACCGGTCATCGATCATTATCCCTCGATGAAAAAATGGTATTTTCATATGAAGAATAAGTATATGACCGGCGACTATATTATGACAAAAGATAAATATGGCGACTGGTGTGTACCCCCCGAAGCGAAAGAACTGATACATTCACAGGATCCTGCGCGTAAAACCGACGGACAATTAATCGCAACGGCCTACAGTTACAAACTTTTATTGATGTTGCAAAAATTTGCCGTGATTGCCGGATATCCGGACGATGCGAATGAATACACCGCACTTGCGGAGAATATACGAAACGGTTTTAACCGGAAATTTTATAATCCCGAAACCGGACAATACGACAATCATACCGTTACGGCCAATTTGTTGCCTTTGGCGTTCGGAATGGTCGATAAGGAAAATGATGAACGTGTCTTTCAAAACCTGATAGACCGGATAGTCCGCAATGAAAACCTGCATATCAGCACAGGCGTTATCGGTACGCAATGGTTGATGCGCGAACTGACAAAACGGGGTCGCATGGATATGGCTTATACGATTGCCACACAGGAAGACTACCCAAGCTGGGGATACATGGTAGCGCAGGGAGCGACAACGATATGGGAACTGTGGAACGGTGATACGGCAAGTCCGAAAATGAATTCGCACAATCACGTCATGATACTTGGCGACCTGATTTCGTGGATGTATGAAGACCTTGCAGGAATAAAAAGCCATAAAACATACCCCGGTTTCGAGCGTTTATGGATGAAACCGGGTCCGACGGAAGACCTGACATACGTTAAGGCTTCGTACAAAACGCCTTACGGAGAGGCCAAAAGCCAATGGAAACTGGAAGATGGAATTTTTACCTGGAAGATAATCGTTCCTGCGAATACAAGGGCGAATATTCTTTTGCCGGCGGAAAGCCCGGATGATATCACTGAAAGCGGCAGACCTGTTTTGGAAACGGAAGGATTGAAATATGTCCGCATGGAGGGTGGTCGCATCAATCTTGAAATCGGTTCCGGGGAATATGAATTTTCCTGTAAATACGGAGAAGCGACAAACCGTTGGAAAGAAGGAGTTCTTTATGATGAATTTGTTAATCCCGGAGCTCCTTATCCCGAATGTCATGCGTCTACGATTGCGGAAACCAAAGAAGGACATCTGGTCGCAGCATGGTTCGGAGGAACAAAAGAACGTAATCCGGATGTTTGTATTTGGGTAAGCCGTTTAATAGACGGCCAATGGACGACCGGACAGAATGTCGCTAACGGAATCGTAAATGATACGATACGGTATGCTACCTGGAATCCGGTTTTATATCAGGTGCCCGGAGGTGAATTGCAGTTGTATTATAAAGTCGGTCCGAATGTAGCTGCTTGGGCAGGAAAGGTCATTACATCAAACGATGGCGGACTCACATGGTCGGAACCGCGTGATCTGCCGGACGGTTTTCTCGGTCCGGTTAAAAATAAGCCGGTGCTGCTGAAAAACGGCACGTTGATCTGTCCGTCGAGTACGGAAGGAGGCCCTTGGAAAACGCATTTTGAATTAACGAAAGATTTCGGAAAAACATGGACAAAGGTCGGCCCGATTAACGATGGCCTGGAATTGCATACCATACAAGCCTCCGTGCTTGTATACAAAGACGGAAGCTTGCAGATCTTATGTCGTACATCAGAACGGGCATTAGGCGAGTCCTGGTCTTATGATAACGGAAAAACCTGGTCGCCAATGGTTAAGTCATCACTCCCGAGCACTAATTCCGGAACAGATGCCGTCACATTGCAGGATGGCCGTCAGTTGATCGTTTACAATCATGTGTTACCGCATGACTCATTGCCTCGCGGAAAAGGCTTCAGAACGCCCTTGAATGTGGCGATTTCCGATGACGGTAAGACCTGGTATGCTGCTGCCGTACTTGAAGATTCACCGATCGGACAGTATTCGTATCCTTCGGTTATACAAACGAAAGACGGGTTGGTGCATATCGTTTATACATGGCGTCGCGAATTTATCAAACATGCTGTGATCGATCCGTCCAGACTGGTTCTTTCAAAAATAGAAAATATGAAATGGCCTTCACTGAAGGAAGATAAAGAGATACAGGTGGTAAACAAGCAGCGTTATAAAGTTTCCGTTTGTGACTGGATGATGCTGAAGCGTCAGAAAGCAGGCGCGATGGAACTTGCGAAGGAACTGGGAGCGGACGGCCTGGAATTGGATATGGGATCGTTGGGAGACCGGGTTTCGTTCGATAATAAGCTTTCCGAAAAGCATTTTCAGGAGTTGTTTATTTCGGAATGTAACCGTTTGGGTATTCAGTTCGGTTCCGTTGCAATGTCCGCGTTCTACGGGCAATCATTCGGTAAGCGCGATAACTACGAGCAATTGGTCGATGAATGCATTGCAACCATGAAAGTGTTGGGCGTAAATGTCGCCTTCCTGCCGATGGGTAATCAATGTGATTTGGTAAAAGAACCGGAGTTGTATCCGATTGTACTGGAACGCCTGAAAGTTGTCGCAAAAAAAGCGGAAGCGGCCGGTGTCGTCATCGGAATTGAAACGACTTTGCCGACTCACAAAGAGGCAAAGCTGATTGACGAAGTAAATTCTCCCGCGATCAAAAGCTATGTTAATTTTTCATCCATGATTAAGCGTGGTGAGAATATTGTAAAAGCGTTGAAAACATTGGGTGCAAAACGCATTGTACAAATACACGCCACGAATACGGATGGATTCTGGATCGAGAATGACCCTGCGCTGAATATGGATGAAATAAAGAAAACGCTTGATAAGATGGGTTGGAGCGGATGGCTTGTCGTTGAACGTTCACGCGATACAAGCGATGTTCATAATGTAAAGAGAAACTACGGAGCAAATATAAGGTATCTGAAATCGGTATTTCAAAAATAAATTTCGGATATTCAGTGATAAATATCTGATATAAAAATAGAATGAGATGAAAAACAAACGATACATATTCCCGCTGATTAGTCTATTGTTTCTGGCTGCCTGTTCTCCGAAAACAAAGCAGGCGGAACCTGCAAGTGAGACTACGGCAAAAACAGCGACAGGAGACATAGATTTAGATAAAAAACTCAATGCGGAAGCCGGACTTCCATCGATCATCGAAATCGTATTCAGCTCGGACACCGTTTCTCCGGATGGTTTAATGGAGTTGTGCGGAAAATACAATATCGACCGCAAGTCTGTGTATAAATGGAGAAACCATGTGATTATTTATGATGTATCGGGGCCGGATAAAAGTGCGGAAATGGAGACGGATATTGCTCGTACATATCCTGATGAACAGATAAACCGGATAAAATATTATGATATTCCGTATTATATATTTGACCGCAAAAACTGCGAAAAGCGGGAAACTGCATCCGAATGGAGTCATACGATCATGACAGCGAATATCGTAGCAGACAGCACGATGCAACAGGAATATATGAACTATCATGCAACACAGGCTGAACAATGGCCGGAGATAGCGAATGGTTTCTGTAAAGCCGACTTTCAACAATTACTGATGTTTTGTAACGGCAGACAATTGATGTTAATCATCAGTATACCGAAAGGAGAGAACCTGGATGATCTGAATCCGCGTACGACAGAAAATAACCCTCGTGTCGATGAATGGAATGCCGTCATGGCAAAATACCAGGAGGGAATAGAGGATGCGGACAAGGGAGATGTGTGGGTGACTTTTGAACAATTGACTATTAATTAAGAATTAAGCATGAGACAGACAAACTATCAATTATTTGATTTTCTGGATTTTGAACCGGCTCTGAACAATGGCGATCGGTTGTGGAGAGCCTGTATACCGACAAAAATAGAAGCAGTCGGCGGTGATCTATTGATCACCATCCCGTTTCAAAAGCAAAATAATTCGAATGAGATAACGCCGGATCAGCGTGTTCCGCGAAAGGATTACGTATTGAGACTGAGGGCTTATGGAGAAAAAATACTTCGTGCTTCGGTTGTTTTTGCCGGAGAGATCAGCGAAACATCCGAAATGCTTTGCCTGGACGATTCGCTGAAAGTGCAGCCTCTTGCTTATGAAAAAACTGCAGACGAATGGCTCGTGACCGATCAGGAAGGCAATAAGAGGGCTGTCGTCAATTTCCGCCAACCGGAAACGGACTGGTGGAGCGACCTGCAACCTGCCCCTCAGGAAACGGTTGATATTCGCTTTTTTCCGGACGGTAAAAAAGAAGTAAAACTATCTGCCTATGATATGTTTTCGCCGGCGCGCCATGATGCATTTGCACTGGCCTATGTAGAACGGGAAGACAAAGCCGACCGGACGACATTTTCTTTGTATGCGTCTCCGGATGAATGCTTTATGGGTACCGGTGAACGGTTTGCTAAAATGGATTTGTCGGGAAAAACATTCCAGATGCGGAATCAGGACGGACAGGGTGTCAATAACCGGCGGACATATAAGAATATTCCGTTTTATCTCTCGACCGAAATGTATGGAATGTTCCTGCATACGACATCGTTTGCGAAATTCTCATTGGCCGACCATTCCACACGCTCGGCACAGGTAATGGTGGAAGATACAGTACTGGATTTTTTTCTGATCGGTGGCGAAACGCCGGAGGAAATCCTGCTCGGATACCGCCGGTTGACCGGTTTTCCTCCGATGCTTCCGTTGTGGAGTTTTGGCATCTGGATGAGCCGCATGACGTATTTTTCGGCAGAAGAGGTCAATGAAATCTGCGACCGTTTGCGAAAAGAAAAGTATCCGTGTGACGTAATCCACCTGGATACCGGCTGGTTTAAGACCGACTGGTTGTGTGAATGTAAGTTTAATAAAGAACGTTTCCCCGATCCGGAGGAGTTTATCCGTAATTTGCGGAGCAACGGTTATAAAGTAAGTCTATGGCAATTACCCTACATCGCTTATACGGCCGAACAATATGAGGAAGCCTCGGCGAACAACTATATCAGTAAAAGTGAAAAGAAAATACAGGGCGCTTCGAATTTCAGCGTTCAGGATTACGCGGGGACCATTGATTTCACGTATGATAAAGCGACGGAATGGTATAAAGGACTGCTGAAACGATTACTGGATATGGGTGTGGTTTGCATAAAGACGGACTTTGGCGAAGACATCCATCTGGATGCCGAATATCATTCGATGTCACCGGAAAAATTGCATAATATCTATCCGTTATTATATCAGAAAGCTGCTTATGAAATAACGAAAGAAGTGACGGGTGACGGCATCGTGTGGGGTCGTTCCGTCTGGTCCGGCGCACAGCGTTACCCGCTTCACTGGGGCGGTGACTCGGCCTGTTCGTGGGATGGTATGGCCGGTTCTTTGAAAGGTGGATTGCATTTCGGCTTGTCGGGTTTTGCCTTCTGGAGTCATGATATCCCGGGTTTTCACAGTGTACCGAATTTCATGAACTCGATTATTCCGGATGATATCTATGTTCGTTGGACCCAGTTCGGTGTGTTCACATCGCACATGCGATATCATGGTTCCCACAAACGTGAACCGTGGCATTATCCGAAGATTGCGAAAATCGTGAAAGACTGGTGGCATTTGCGTTATAAGCTTATTCCCTATATCCTGGAGCAGAGTGAAAAAGCAACCCGAACCGGTTATCCGATAATCCGTGCCTTGTGGATGCATCACCCGGATGATAAAACGGTTCGTCATATAGACGACCAGTATTATTTCGGCGATCATATGCTGGTAGCTCCTGTCATGAACTTTGAGAACCGAAGAGATCTCTACTTGCCCGAAGGCAAATGGGTACATTTCTTCACCGGAGAAATCTACGACGGCCAACAGTGGCTGAAAGATGTGGATGTACCTTTGGAAGAGATGCCTGTCTTCGTAAAATACGGAGCCGAAATCCCCCTCTACCCGTATGAAGTAAACAGCACTGACGATATGGATCTGTCGAAAGTGCAAAAAATAATATTTGACGGGAAACAAAGAAAAGAATAAAAATATGTGGAAACAAAACATTGAAGAATCGAAGAAAAACTATATGAACTGGTGGCAGCAAAAGGGTATTTTGCTGACCATGTGGGAGCATATAGACAAAGACGGTGCGCCTTATGCCGATATACAGGCTCCGCCTCCGGCAAAAGATCTGGAACAGTTCTGGTTTGACCCGGAGTGGCGTTCCGATTATCTGAACTATAAAATGTCGCGTTATTCTTATAAGGCCGATATTCTGCCGGTTGCGAATACACAGCTGGGTCCCGGCTCTCTGGGGGCTATATTGGGCGCGGAACTGGAAGGTCGTGATGATACGATCTGGATAAGAGAGAAAGAAGGGTTTGACGGAAATATTGTTTTTGATGAAAATAATAAGTGGTGGCAACTGCATCTGAACCTTTTGCAGAAATGCAAAGAAAAAGCGCAGGGAAACTATTTTGTCGGATGTCCCGATTTGGTAGAAGGGTTGGATGTGCTTGCCAGCCTGAAAGGCTCCGATAACGCGCTGATTGACCTGATGGTAGATCCGGACGCCACTTTGCAGCAATTGCAGGCTGTTAATGACGTTTATTTTAAGGTTTTTGATCAGATATATGATATTATCAATATCGATGGAGAAATGGCATTCTGTTATTTTTCAATCTGGGGGCCCGGCAAAGTATCCAAATTGCAATGTGATATTTCAATTATGATTTCGGAAGATGATTTCCGGACTTTTGCCCAGCCGTTTTTACGGGAACAATGTGATAAATTGGATTATACCCTTTATCATCTGGATGGTGTCGATGCAATGAGACATCTGGAGGCCATTCTTGAAATAGAAAAGCTAAATGCGGTACAATGGACTCCCGGAGTAGGGCAACCTCAGGGAGGAGATCCCTGCTGGTATGATCTGTATAAAAAAATTCTTGCAGGAGGAAAATCGGTTATGGCAAACTGGGTAACACTGGATGAACTAAAACCTTTACTGGATAATGTGGGTAATCAGGGATTGAATATTCAGATGGACTTTAAATCGGAGAAAGAAATCGACGAGGCACTGAAGATTGTAGGAGCTTATTCATAATACCCGGATTAATAGTTGAAATTTTTACGAAACCTAAATATAATAAACGATGGGAAGCATAATTGAATTAACCGGACTTGATATTGGAATCATCATTGCCTATGTTGTGATTCTTGTCGCGGTTGCATGGTGGGCCAGTTACTCGAACCGGAAAAAAGGAGAAGATCTGTTTTTGGCAAATAAGTCGTTGGGATGGTTTGCCATAGGTCTGACGATGTGGGGAACCAATGTGGGCCCTTCGATGCTGATCGCCAATGCGAGTAGCGGATTTGAAAGCGGTATTGTCGCAGGAAATTTTTCCTGGTACGCTTTTCCGTTTATATGTTTGCTGGCATTTGTTTTCGCTCCTCGTTATCTGGGTGCGCAAGTGATGACCCTGCCGGAGTATATGGGAAAACGTTTCGGAGAAAATACAAGGAAATATATAGCATGGTACACCATACTTACGGTTCTGATTTCATGGTTGGGACTGACGCTTTTTTCCGGAGGCGTTTTTATGGCGCAGATACTTGATCTGCCATTGTGGGGATGTATTTTGATACTTGTTTTTGTCTCGGCCTTATTTACGATAGCCGGAGGATTGAAGGCAATCGCGTATACCAACGTATATCAGATGCTGCTGTTAATCGGCGTATCTGTCTTATTGGTGATTCTGGCAGTTACAAAATTAGGTGGTATCGAACGAATTATTGCAGATACGCCGTCGTCTTACTGGAATTTATTTCAGCCGCTTTCGGATAAAGATTTTCCATGGTTGGCGATTGTTATAGGGTACCCTGTGATGGGGGTCTGGTTTTGGTGTACCGACCAGTCCATGGTACAATCGGTTTTAGGTGCTAAGAATTTAAAGCAGGGACAGTTGGGTGCCAACTTTTGTGCCTGGTTGAAGTTGATTGATATACCATTGTTTATTTTACCCGGAATTCTTTGTTTTCTGATGTTGCCGGGACTGGCGAATTCGACCGATGCTTATTTACAGCTTATTGTCAATGTTTTTCCGACCGGATTGATCGGTCTTGTTGTCGTAGTGATGATTGCAGCGTTGATAAGTACGATCGCATCGGCGCTTAATTCATTGAGTACGATATTTACAATGGATATTTACGTGAAAAATTTCAGACAGCAAGCGACAAGTACAGAAATACGCCGTATCGGGAGAATTGTGATTTTATTGGGTGCAGTCATTTCGGTGGTACTTGCACTTATTATATCTCTCATTCAGGGATTGAGTTTCTTTAATATATTCCAGTCGGTACTTGGATTTATCGCTCCTCCGATGTCTGCGGCCTTTCTGTTTGCCGTATTCTGGAAAAGAACGTCAACAAAAGCAATTAATCTGGTGCTTACACTGGGAACGGTTTTCAGTATCGGTACAGGAATACTTTATTATTCGGGACTGATATTTCCCGGATTGCACTATCTTTATCTGTCATTTGTTATCTTTGTAATATTGATATGCTTCCTGTTTATCTTCTCTTTGTTTGATAAAACGGAATCGGCATCCGTACTTGATTATAAGCCGATTCGGATAACGACGAGTGTAAAGGCTGTATGGGGAGTTTTATTGATTGCAATGATTTGCGTATATGTTTTTTTTAACGGTAATTAAAAATATATGATTATGAGTACTATATTAGAAAAACTATTTGAATGTATTGAATTCGGAAAAATTAATCTGGCGGCTAATTATCCGCCTCAGATGAAAGGACAGCTCGGCGCGGACGAATATACGTTGGAAGCCCTGAAAGAGGGAATATCTCCTGCTGATATTATGAGTAAGGCATTGATACCTGCTATGGATAAAGTCGGGCAAAAATTCACGGAAAACAAAATATTTGTTCCGCAAATGTTGCTGTCGGCAAAGGCTATGAATGCATCGATGACGCATTTAAAACCATTTTTCCAGTCAGGAGAAGTAAAACGTAAAGGCACCTTTATTATCGGAACGGTTTTCGGTGATTTGCATGATATCGGCAAAAATCTTGTCGGGATGATGGTCGAAGGAGCCGGATGGGAAGTAATAGATCTGGGCATAGATGTTAAGACGGAGAAATTTCTGGAAACATTACAGCAACATCCGAAAGCAGTAGTTGGCATGTCAGCCTTGCTTACGACGACGATGGTCAACATGGAGCCGATTATAAAAGCGATAAAAGAAGTCTCTCCGGGTACGAAAATATTAGTGGGAGGAGCGCCTCTTTCTCCGGAATTTGCCGTTTCTATCGGTGCTGACGGATACGGAAAAGATCCGCAGGAAAGTATCCGCTTTCTGGAAACACTGGTTGCATAAACCGTATTTTTTATATAAATGATCGGATAAATCTTATCAATTTCTGAAAAGATGAATTTAATAAAACAACTAAAGGAAAGCAATAAGAGGCTGGCTATACCGGTTTTGACGAATCTGGGAATAGAAGCGATCGGTAAAACCGTATATGGTGCGGTAACTAACGGAGAGGTACACTATGAAGCGATTAAATATCTGGCGGATACATATGATTCGGCGGCTTGTACCGTGATAATGGATCTGACGGTGGAAGCAGAGGCTTTTGGAGCTCAGATACAAATGCCGGAAAACGAAATACCAAGTGTTATAGGACGATTGGTTTCGGATGCGGATTCCGTAGATGCTCTTATGATACCTGCATATACTGCCGGGCGCGTTCCGCAATATCTGGAGGCCAATCGTCTGGCGGCAGAGAATATAAAAGATAAACCTGTACTGTCGGGATGTATCGGCCCGTATTCATTGGCAGGACGCCTGTATGATATGTCTGAAATTATGGTGGCAATTTATATTGAGCCTGATACGGTTAATGCTTTACTCGAGAAATGTACCGTATTTTTGATCGGTTACTGTAAGCGGCTCAAGGCGACAGGTACGGCGGGCGTACTCGTTGCCGAACCGGCGGCAGGACTGTTGTCAAATGACGACAGCATGGAGTTTTCTACGAAATATGTAAAGAAAATAGTCGATGCCGTACAGGATGATGATTTTGCTGTGGTTCTGCATAACTGTGGAAATACAGGGGAGTCTACTCCGGCGATGATAGCAAGTGGGGCAAATGCGTTACATTTCGGAAATAAGATTGATATGTCTAAGGTCCTTAAAACCGTACCGTCGGATATCGTTGTGATGGGTAATATTGATCCGGTCGGTATTTTCAAACAGGGAAAACCGGAAGATGTTTATTCGGCAACCGGTCAGTTGCTGGAACAAACTGCTTCATTTAAAAATTTTGTCATATCTTCCGGTTGTGATATTCCGCCGCTTGTATCGCAGGACAATATCAAATCGTTTTTCAATGCGGTGACGGATTTTAATGAAAAGCATGGCTGATGACAGAGTCATTTCAGTATTATACGTATGATTTTAAGGAGGTCGTACCTTCGTTGGATGATCTGTTGCGTTTCATGAAATCGGAGACTATCGGTGAACCGAATCCGGTAAAGGAAATAGCTGGGGAGTTTCTCGGGTTATTGCAATCATATGATGCGATAGAAGGCGGGTATGTCGTCAAACCGGTTACATTGACGGAACAGAAAGAACTCCGGATCGAGGATATGATACTGAACACCGGCCGGCAGGTAGCCGGTTATTTGAAAGGAACGGAAACAGCGGCTGTTTTTGTTTGTACGGCGGGACGGATATTTTCCGATTTGTCGAAGACGAATAATGGAGACGGAAACTATCTGGAAGCATATATTGTGGATGCGATCGGCTCTTTGACTGTCGAGAATGCAATGGACAGGATACAGGCGGATTTGAAA
>JAITVS010000210.1 GCA_031285685.1 Tannerella sp. | reverse complement strand
CGTCGTCATGCCGGGAACGCTGTGAAGGCCGGTACCGTTACCGCCATGGTACGTGAAGGCGGTGAACACGTCGATATAGTTCGTAGCGACTACTCCCAGACCGCCGGATTTAACCCTGGTCACACCGTCGGACAGCGTATTGAAGTTGAACGTCAGCGCGCGGGCGCCGTTATCGATCGTCTCGCATTCGCCTGTCAGCGGGGAGCACGTCGGCGTCTGAATGCCGTCGCTGCAACCGCGGTACATGCGGTGGTATTTACGTTTCCAGCCGGTTCCGTCGTCCGACGTGCCGTTACGGTACCACATGTAACCGTTTTCGTTTACATCGAATTTAGCAAAGCAGTCCGCGATGCTTGGATGGTAGGTTGTGGAGTAGTAAGGGTTTCCATTGGCGACAAGGTCGGCGCCTACTACATCGTAAAGACCGGCGCTCAGGATGTTGTACTCAGGCTCCTTGCCGTTGCTGTAGCCGTAGTTCAGCATGATGTTGTCATCCGCGCCGAAGAAGAGGCTACCGCTGTTTTCGACCGGGCTGTATTCGAGGTCACGCACACTCACGTCACCCCATTCGTTTGCTTTCGTGGAGGAACCGCCCATGCCCGCGTAGTTCAGGTAATGTCCGGACATGTTTGTTACGTTGAATTTATCATAGATATCGATAAAGCCTTCCCGGGTACGGAACGTCACGTTGCCTTTACCGGATACGCCGGAGGAGAAGACATCCGTAAAGTCGACGGAACCGCCTTTGAGCATGATGTTTCCTGTACGCCATTCGCCTTCGTCACCGCACGCATAAGGAACGAGCGTGTTAAGCATTTCTTCGCTGCCCGCGCCCTGGCAGTAATTGGCAAAACCAGACCAGCGAACCGCGTGGAGCGTATCTTCCAGGGAACCAAGACCGGCGTCGATCAACAGGTTGCCGTTTACACCGTGGTATTGGAGAGAGTCTTTGCCCCAGATGTTTCCGTTCGGGGTAGAGATTTCGGCGTAACCGCCCGTGTTCCCGTTGCCTTTGGCCATGTAGACTTCCATGAAGTCGAACGTGATGTTACCGCCGTAGCCTTTGCCTCTGTCATTGGCGCGGTCAGAGAACAGCACCGTGTTCGCTTTGCCGGTCACCTTGTTCCGGCTGAAGCCTTCGTAGCCCGCCTGGATATACAGGTTGGCGCCGCTCGTGTTTGTGTTCTGGACCGTGCTGTTGAAGTCGAACAGGATCTTGTCAGCACTGTTGGCGTTGTTGCAATCGGCCGCATAGCCCAATACGATATGTCCCTGGTGGATGCCCGGGCCGCCGATGGTACAGTCGTAGGGGACATCGCAGGAGGCGGAGGCTTTGTATTTATCGGTTGTGATGTAGACGCTGCCGTTATCCGTCAGGTTGCTGTAAGTGAGGTCGCGTGTCAGGATCGAGTCGAAGGCGGCCATGTAGAACCGGCCGTTCGAGTCGCTTGCGTGGTGCATGCCCTGGTAGTCCAGTACGTCATGAAGCTTGATGTCGATCGCTTCCATACGTACAACCCCTTTGCCCTGGTGGTCGAACGTGATTTTTGCATCACCCGGATAGCTGCCGTGCAAATAAGGGTCGCTTTCGATATTTCCGTTCAATGCAGTCAGAAGGATCGTATCTACACCCTGATATTTAAAATCAATCGTATTGAATGCCAGGATACTGCCATGGCCGCTTCCACCAGCGGCAAAAGTGTTGTCCACTACCGGAGCCAACGCTGCGGCTACCGGATCGTATGCCGTTGTCGCGCTTCCGCCATAAATATCAGCTGTCAGCGCTGTTCCGAGTTCGATTGCTTTACACAACTGGTTTGAGCACTCATAGCTGCTACCGTCAAGACGGCCTGCCTGGATCGTTATCTTACTTGTGTCATTCAGGTTCTTATAATCGAATAACATCGGGGCATGAGTTTCTACGTGGCGTCCGGCAGTCAGCAATACATCACCGGGATTCAGGCCGCTTTCATCAAATGTAAAGGTGAAGTCCGCAGAGATCTGGGATTCGATATCGCGAGCGGATGAAACCAGCACATTGCCTGTTCCTTCGCTGTTTATCGTCAGCTTGTTATTAAACAGGATATTTCCGTCATATTCCGCTCCCGGATTACCATTCAGATCCCAGCAGCTGAATTGAGTCGGTGCAGCACAAATGCCACCTACCTGATTTCCGGCCTGAAGGGTCAATAAGGATGAATCGGCGTCTCCCAATGTAAATGTGATATCAGTACCGGAACCTGCAATCGCTTCAATATTTCCTGTTTCGGCAAATAACAGGGTACGGCCTGTGCCGCCTGTGCCTTTTGCACCGGCATCTCCGGAACCGGCACGTTCGAAATCGAACGTATTATCCAGGTAGATCGAATTAAAGGCACGGAATGTTGTTGCTACCGTATCCACCGGTATATTTACCAGGTTCACAGCAACAGGGCCTTCCAGCCAGATATCCGCACCGTCGGGTGATACACACGGCACTCTGTTTGCATAGTTGTTGCCTTGCAGAGCACAGGCATAGTTTGCTATCGGATCCCATGAAGAGACAACGGCAGAAGTACTGAAATTATCATATCCGGCTTTCAGGGTAATGCTGTCCGTTGTTCCGCCTGTTTTTGTTATAGTCAACGCGTCTTCCAGATGTATGGTTTTCTTGGCTTCCAGCAGGATTGATTTCTGGCCCTTGTGTTCAAATGTAACAGATCCAAGACCATAAATGTCCTGGCCTGCCTGCATCATAAATTCACCTGCATCATCCAATGCATTTAAATTTGTATAGTAGAAAGTATTGGACATCAAGACATCGTCATTTTCGGAACGAAGTAAGGTAATACCGGTCAAATCCTGTGTTATACGGGTTACTCCATCAAACAAAACTTCACCGCTACCGGAATTTATCGTGTCAAGGAAGCAGGAGCGTCTTCCTGCGTTGGTTCCATTCGCCCATGCAACAAAGTTTGTGTCCGTATTATTAATATAAGTCAGGTCAGCCAAAAACTGTACCCCTGCATTATCTGAGAAAATACGTAACTCCGTAGGCTTTCCTGCCGGTATCGTCGGAGAAAATGCATCGTAAAAATGAACATCTCCGGCTGCCTGTATCTGCAATGCACCTATATCTGTGGTATTCGTGAGGGCATCTTCCAGCTTGGTTATCCCGGCTGCATGCCAGTTAATATCAGCATCAGGAAGTACTCCCGATGTACCGTCATAAACGGTACGGTTACTTCCGTAATTAAGAATGTAAAGAGGCTCTTTTCCATCCAGTATAAATTCCGGCGTATTATCTGCCGACGTAAAATTCATCGCAAAATTATTTGCAGGATCCTTGTGAGTCGCCCAATTCATTCCTTCGAAATTTTTCAATGTTCCACCGGAATAAATGTTGAAGTATTTATAGCCGTCAACGGCAAGGGCAGCTCCGTTTTTGTCACTGATTCCTGTTCCTATTTCTATAACCCCGGGATTTTCATATTTAGTGACACCTCCGGTTGAAGGATCTCCCCAGGCAGTATGTACGTTTGCGTTATTTGCTCCATCATGGATGTAGTTTCCGAATAAGCCGAACACGCTACCCTTACCGGATGATGCCGGGGCTGCAATATTAATCGCTCCTCCATTGTTATAGGTGAAAAGATTACGTACTGAATATGTATAAGTATTTGTTCCTTCAAATAAGAATATATCGGAATGTGGTTCGGGATATGTTACCTGTCGATAGAATAAGTCTTTTTCATTTTTACTCATATCTTCCTGATACATATTCATATGATCCCAGCTCCCTGCTGTACGTAGCAAAAATCCGGCATCTACAGAATCCGGGACTACAACTATCGCCGCTGTTTCTGTGTCGGGAGCGGCATCAACACCCGCCGTTCCGGACCTTTTAGAGCCTGGAACTAATGTTGCGTCTTTAATATCATCATCTATATAAACCTGTGCGTTTGTTGTCAGCAAAATTGCACCATCGACCAACGTTTTTCCTTCTTCATAAAAAGAAATCCAGTTGGGGTTAAATGTATATCCATACATATATCCGGCGCAACAGCCTGAAAAATAGCCATTATTGGCCACATCCTGATGAGGATATATCGAATCGGTTTCATAATACCAATTGATATCAGAAATGCTGAAGGTAGCAAATTCATGCTTATCGCCTTCAAGGAATATCGTAGTAGGACGTTTATAATTTTTGATGGCTGTAGCTGAAGACCCGCCATAAAATTGATTAAATCCTGCACCAAGAGGATTTGCTGCATCAGACTCCAACATATAGGTAGACTGTTCAGCCAAAGCTTCAGCATTTGTCATCGACGTTCCGCTAAACTGTACCAACGCGACGCTGTCATCTACGGGATAACTTAATTCAGTGATTCCATTATCATTAAAATAGCCTTTTGCCCAGCTTCTATTATAGAAGCTATCGATTGTAGATGTATAATAAGCGCTCGCAGTATCTGAGGGTCCTACGTGAAGCGCATTAGCCTGATAAGGACCCGAATTATAATGAAAATCATTAACACTGGGATATTGGCTTACAGACAACCCTTTCAATCCGGAACTACCATGATGCCAAACCCATAAATATCCACCTCCAGCGCCATCAGCTTCCCACACCATATCAAATAAAGTACTTGAACAACATGTTGATAAAGCATTTGTAATTGCCGGAGAATGATAAGGAGGTGCTAACCAAGGATTTTTATCACCAGAAAATGATGCGTCCGTTCCCAGTGGCCAAACACGACCATAAATTGTCGAATAAGTGCAATTACCCCTCGATGTGGCATTCCATGGATTATAGTTCCAAACCCCGTCTACATAAGACATACCCATAAAATATTTATATGTATACTTACTGAATGTATAAGCCTTAACAGTATTAAGTGTAGCGTCTACCAATGTCGGAACCGTATCAAAAGTATTAACATAAGGCACAACATTGCTCCATGTTCTAAAAGCAGCAGCATTATATGTTGGCGAAACATTCATTATCGGGTTTGCTGCAGGAGTATTAAACTGCGGTTGTTGCCCCGCACCATAATTTACAGCCCTGACAACAGTTGCCCATCCCATAGAGAATCCGTCTCCCGTATATGCCTTAATCACAACATTTTTACTTTCATTACTACCCAGTTTTATGTCAGCAGGAGTAGTCGCCAGGGACGAAGTTGTGCTTGTTGCATATTGAGATGACCAGGGAACATATTTATATCCGCCTCCGGGATTGAGTGATAAACTCCAGGGCACAGAGACCGTTTGAGTGGAATGATTACCTGAAGTGATTTTCATCGATTCCCCTGCGCCAAACTCTTTGTTTATATCCGTAGCTCCTTTAATAAGGGCTGTGTCCCCTGGCACCGAAGCACGCCTGATGTCAATTTCTGGTATATACTCCTGAGGTTCAGGACGATGGGATTCGTGATTACAACATATACCGCACTCATGTTGCTCTTCCTGAATTTTAGGCAACAACACCCCCTGTTGCCCAAGAATTGTTCCGCTACACAACATCATGAATGATGCATAGCCGATCAAAAGTAAATTACTTTTTTTCATAAAATCTATTTTAAGGTTAATAATCTATCCTTTAGCTCGTTATACGAATACAACCATTTTTTAACATAAACACACAAAAGAAATTCAACGAATCCGATAGAATCGACTGTCCTCACTTCTTAACGTGACTCATAAATCATGCAAAAATAACTATTTTTTTAAAGACCGAGCGCCTTTTTTGGCGAAAATTCACTAAACCAACATAACACTCCATAACAACACTGAATATCACACATTCCACACACCGCAATTTAGAATCGTTCTAAATTAGCCATCAGTTAAATTCCTTATTTAATGCTAATATTATTAAATAAATACAATCAATTAAATAATCAAACAATTAAAAAATACAAATAGGCATTTCACCTATTCGCGTTAAATCCAAGGAGGTAATTTTTACTGCACTTTCCGGCACGTTCTGTTAATTAAAATTCGGATGTAAAATGGAATTTTATTGCCGGAAAATCCTGCTGGGCCATTGTCAGTACATAAGCGGAGTCTGCCAGGTATACATCACGTCCCTCTTTATCCAATGCCATATACTGGGCTTTACGTTTTTTAAAACTTTCGAGAACTACGGAATCATCACTTTCAATCCAACAGGCCTTATACAGGCTGATGGGTTCCCAGCGACATTGAGCGCCGTATTCATTCAACAAACGGTACTGAATCACTTCAAACTGCAACTGACCAACAGTACCGATTATCTTACGACCGTTAAACTGATTTGTAAACAATTGCGCAACGCCTTCATCCATCAACTGGTCAATCCCCTTATTAAGCTGCTTTGCTTTCATCGGATCGGCATTTTCGATGTATTTGAACATCTCCGGAGAGAAACTGGGCAATCCTTTGAAATGTAAATCCTCTCCTTCGGTCAGACTATCTCCGATCTTGAAATTTCCGGTATCCGGCAAACCGATGATATCACCGGCAAAAGCCTCATCCACAACCTCTTTCTTTTGCGCCATAAATGCCGTAGGGCTATTAAAACGCATCATCTTTCCAAAACGTACGTGCTTATAGTTGGCATTACGTTCAAAACGCCCCGAACAGATTTTCACAAAGGCAATACAACTCCGGTGGTTCGGATCCATATTCGCATGTATTTTGAATATAAAACCGGAAAAACGATTCTCTTCCGGCTCGACAACACGCTCCAATGCCTGTACCGGACGGGGTGAAGGTGCAATACGCACAAAACAGTCCAGCAATTCACGTACCCCGAAATTATTCAATGCCGATCCGAAAAATACCGGCGCCACATCCCCGCTCAAATATGTATCTTCTTCGAATGCAGGATAAACACCGTTTATAAGTTCTACATCCATGCGTAATTTTTCTGCCAGGGAAGCATCGATATGGTTTTCCAGTTCGGAGCTATTGATATCTTTGAACTCTATGCTTTCCGTCACGACCTGTTTACTTGGCATATACAAGTCCAGCTTTTGCTCATACAGGTTATACACACCCTTAAAACGCTGCCCCATATCAATAGGCCAGCTTAACGGACGCACCTTTATCTGGAGTTCCGCCTCGATCTCATCCAGCAAATCAAACGGATCTTTTCCTTCACGGTCCATCTTATTAACAAACACAATCACAGGCGTCTTGCGCATACGGCAAACTTCCATCAGTTTCCGCGTCTGCGTCTCAACTCCTTTAGCCGCATCGACTGCGATAATAACACTATCCACTGCAGTAAGCGTGCGGAATGTATCCTCGGCAAAATCCTGGTGACCCGGTGTATCAAGGATATTTATTTTATAACCTTCATAATCAAACGCCATTACGGATGTGGCAACCGATATACCGCGTTGTTTCTCTATTTCCATCCAGTCAGACGTTGCCGTACGGCGTATTTTATTTGATTTAACGGCTCCCGCCACATGGATTGCTCCCCCGAATAACAATAGTTTTTCGGTAAGAGTTGTTTTTCCCGCATCGGGATGACTGATAATGGCAAATGTACGGCGACGTTTTATTTCTTCCTGTAAAGACATTATGTTTGATTTTTAATTAAAATTTACTGCATTTCATAAAGTGACCTTCGATTCAAGATTTGAAGTTCAATGTTCAGGATTTAAGGTTGCTTCACCCGGGAAAGCGGTCCTCGACTTCAGTAAATGAGATTCTTTATGCACTTTTTCAAACTGTCTTCCCATGCGGGAATTTGTATGCCATAAGTTTCTTTTATTTTACTTTTATCCAGGATACTGTATGCAGGACGTTTAGCCCGTGTAGGGTATTCCGCTGTAGTAAGCGGATTCACTTCACACTTCATACCGGCCAGTTCAAAGATCTTAACGGCAAAATCATACCATGTACACTCGCCTTCGTTCGTATAATGATAAACACCGGGCACAAAATTTCCGTTTGTCAATACGGCTTTTATGACATCAGCCAGGTCACCGGCGTAAGTAGGTGTTCCCCGTTGGTCGGCAACAACACCTAACACATCACGCTCCGCTCCTAAACGGAGCATTGTCTTCACAAAATTAGCTCCTGTTTCGGAATAAAGCCATGCCGTGCGTATAATCACCGAGTCTTCACATGCAGACAAAAGTGCCCGCTCACCTGCAAGTTTCGTCCTCCCGTAAACAGAAGCCGGATTGGTTATATCATCTTCATGATAAGGACGGGTAGCGTAACCATCAAATACATAATCAGTCGATACGTGAACCACCCTGGTACCCAACGACGCTGCAACCTCTCCGATATTGCGAATAGCATCACAATTGACACGCATGCAAGTCTCCTCATCGTCCTCCGCTTTATCAACAGCCGTATATGCTGCACAATTCACAACACAACCAATACCATGCGACTTGATAAAATCGTTGACCTGTAACTTATCACAAATATCAAGCGTGTCAACATCCGTGAAATAAAACTTAAAACCATCAAACCTATCCGAAATATTACGCAAAGCCACCCCTAGCTGGCCATTTGCTCCGGTAACCAATACAGACTCCATAAAATTTTATTTTTCGAGGCGCAAAGATAGTGGTTTTATTTTTATCTTTGTGCATTCAAAACTTTATTCATGATTATAGCACGACAAAAAAGAAAAGAAAATATCGTTGAATATCTGATTTATATGTGGCAGGTGGAAGATCTGATACGAGCCTGCCATTTTGATATGGATAAAATTGAAGAATGTGTTATTTCGCAGTATGAACAACCTGAAAATATAAAGCAGGAAATACGCGGCTGGTTTCAGGAACTGATCGATATGATGCGTAGTGAAGGAGTAACGGAAAACGGCCATATCCAGATAAACAAAAATGTAGTAGCGGAACTTACCGATCTTCATCTCAGATTGTTAAAATCACCACGGGAAAATATTTATGGCACGCTCTACTACAAGACATTACCTGCAATTGCACAATTACGTTCAAAATCAGGAGGAAATGACATTTCGGAGCTAGAAACCTGCCTCACTGCCGTTTACGGATACCTGTTATTAAAAATGCAGGGCAAAGAAATCAGCAGTGAAACAACAGAAAGTATCAAGCAGATAAGCAGCCTGCTCGCTTTCCTTGCTGCCAGATTTCACGAAGAAGAGATGCCGGCTCAATAAAAATTCCATCATTTAATTTAATCTTAAGCATTCAATCAATGTTCAAACTAATCACCACAGGATACTTTTATGCTGACGGCGGGGCTATGTTCGGCGCAGTTCCCAAAGTGACATGGAGCCGCAGTTATCCGGTCAATGAACGTAATCTTTGTGTATTGGCCATGCATACGGGCATCATCGAAACTACTGACGGACGTATCATAATCATCGATCCCGGAGTCGGACAAGACCAACTGAAAGATACACCTGCCATATTCTACCAGTTCTATGATACGACAGATCTATGCGATGCACTGATACAAGTTGGAATCCGGCCGGAAGATGTTACCGATGTAATATTCACACACCTGCATTTTGACCATTGCGGTGCAGCAATACGTAAAAATTCAAACGGCATCCCCGAAGCCGTTTTTCCGAATGCAGTTCACTGGGTCAGCCGCGCCCAGTACGAAAATGAACGTAATCCTCATCCCCTTGAAGCCGAATCTTTCCTTCCGGGAAATACGGAAATTCTCGAAAAAGCAGGATTATTACGATTAGTCGAATCGACAATAGAACCATACGAATGCTTACGGATGCAACTGTATGACGGACATACCCCCGGGCAAATTGCCGCATATATAAAAGACGGATCTTCAACCATCGTTTTCCCCGGAGACATTATACCCTTGGCTTCACATATTGTACAGGAACGGATCTCGGCATACGACCTTTATCCGACCCTCTCCTACAACGGCAAAACCGAAATACTTGAGAAAGCGGCATTCGATGAACAGGTTCTTGTATTTTATCATGACGCATATACTCCTTGCGCAATCATTAAAAAAGTGCGTTCTTCTTTTAAAATCAATAAAAAAGTCGATTTATAGGAATTTTTGTCATACTTTTGTGAGTTTTCAACATTATTGATGAGTTTTCAACACGTCCGGCAGCTTAGCCGGAAAAGTGTCTATTTTTGCATGCGAAATTGCTATATGAATAGAAGGAGCACAGAGGTCGATACGATTAACATATCAGCAATTCCATAACAATTAAAATATTAATTAAATGGGTAAAATTATAGCTTTAGCTAACCAAAAAGGAGGCGTAGGCAAAACGACTACAACAATTAATCTTGCAGCTTCTCTTGCCGCACTTGAGAAAAAAGTATTAATTGTGGATGCAGATCCTCAAGCCAACGCTTCATCCGGTTTCGGTATTGATGTAAAATCGCTTAAACATTCTATTTACGAAAGTCTGATAAACGGTCTGGAACCGGATGTGGCCATCGTTCGCTCGGAGATGGATAATCTGGATATCTTCCCATCGCATATAGATCTTGTCGGTGCGGAAATTGAAATGTTGAACTTAGATAAACGTGAGCATATTCTTCGTAACCTGCTCATGCCGCTCAAAAAGAAATATGATTATATCCTTATCGACTGCTCACCTTCATTAGGTCTCATAACGGTAAATGCGTTAACGGCATCAGACTCGGTCATCATTCCGTTTCAGTGCGAATATTTTGCGTTGGAAGGTATCAGTAAACTTCTGAACACCATCAAAATAATCAAATCCAAATTAAATCCCTCACTCGAAATAGAAGGTTTTCTTATTACGATGTACGATGCCCGTCTACGTGTAGCAAATCAATATTACGAAGAAATTAAACGATTATTCCAGGATCTGGTCTTCACGACTGTGATACAACGCAATGTGAAATTAGTAGAAGCTGCCGGCTCAGGAAAACCGGCCATTCTTTACGAGGTGGACTCAAAAGGCTCTGTAAACCATATGCAGCTGGCAAAAGAACTGATCGAAAAAGACTCAAAAAAGAAATAAACACGACTCATATGATGGAACGTTTTCGTCAGGCAATGAGCAAAGACCCAATTTATTCAGGTTGTGCAATTGCGGGAAACAACGTTCGCTGCTTAGCAGCAATTAACAATCGAGGAGCGAAGGCTACTCTAAATAATGAATGAAATTGATTTAATTATATGGCTACAAAAAGAAAACCAATAGGGCGCGGCCTGGAAGCCTTGCTGACAAGTGACGGACTCAACACAAGCGGTTCATCATCTCTCAATGAAATTGAGTTAGACAGAATAGAACCGAATCCTAACCAACCGCGTACTGTTTTTGAAGAAGAAACACTCGAAGAACTCGCCGTATCCATACGCAATTTTGGTGTTATCCAACCGATAACGCTAAAAGAGACCGGCGATGAAAAATATATGATTATTTGTGGTGAACGTCGTTACCGTGCTGCCAGAAAAGCAGGGCTTGAACGCATCCCCGCCTATATAAAAACCGCGGCGGACGAGAATGTCATGGAAATGGCATTACTTGAAAATATTCAACGCGAAGATTTAAGCGCCATAGAGACGGCACTTGCCTATCAGAAACTGCTTGATGACTCCGGACAGACGCAAGAGCAACTGAGTGAACGTGTCGGCAAAAAACGTACAACGATATCCAATTACCTGCGCCTGTTGAAACTACCTGCCGAGATTCAGGTCTGTATAAAAAAGAGAAACATCGATATGGGACATGCCCGTGCATTACTATCCATCGAAGATCCGGAGATACAACTCGCACTGAATGAGCGCATTCTTAAAGAAGGTCTCTCGGTACGTACCGTTGAAGAAATAGCCCGCAGCGTAAATGCAACAGGAACATACACGGATAAAGAAACAAACAAAACTCACGGAAAAAAACTTCCGGAGGAATTCAAAATTCTCAAAGAACATCTTTCAACGTTTTTCGATACAAAAGTGCAACTGAGCTATAATTCCGAAGGAAAAGGAAAAATAACAATACCTTTCGACTCCGACAAAAAGTTAGAATCGATCATGAGTTTGTTGGACCGCATGAAATAAGCATGAGTAAGGGAAACAAAAAAAGACACATCCGTGTTATGCTATTGACCGTATACCTTTTTCTGACGGGTGTAACAAGTACGATATGCGCACAAGATACAATCCCTGTAACTCCTGCCGATACAATCGTCACTGCCGGCGACTCTATTATTCATTTTGAGGGCGATGCGATGATTTTTGCAGGTGACTCTGTTATTTCAGCACTTGATTCCACACTCTTACACCACAAAGACAGTGTGTTTGTCAGTTTTTCGGACTCAGCAATAACTGCAATTTCAACAAAAGAAGAAATAGCCGTAGTAAAAAAAGATGCGACATCATTTAAGCCTAATCCCAAAACAGCCTATCTCGTCGCAGCGATCTTTCCCGGATTCGGCCAATTCTATAACCGACAGTACTGGAAACTACCGATCGTTTACGGCGGGTTGATGGGGTGCGCCTATGCTGTAACATGGAATAACAAAACTTACCAGGATTACAAAACGGCCTATTTCGACATTATGGCAGATGCCAAAGCGGATCCGAAGGGTGAAGATCCGGACAGTTGGCACCAAAGCTGGCAGGATTATACTACCTCTGATGCAGACGCGGCGGCAAAATTACATAATACAACATTTCAGAATACGCTCAAAAACAGAAAAGATTATTTTCGCCGTTATCGCGATTTAAGTATTATAATCGGTGTGGGGCTTTATCTGATCTTTATCGCTGATGCTTATGTCGACGCACAAATGTTCGACTTCGATGTTTCGCCCGATCTGTCGTTTCGCCTGACACCGGAATTCAGGCCGGAAACATTAGCCAATTCCCATAGTTTCGGAGTGAATATATGCATGACCTTTTAAAATTATTATACCATGAATATGATACGATACCTGATTCTGATAATATTAACGATCACTCCATTCATCCGGTTGGTAGCGCAGGGATATGGAAATGATGCATATGAAGCAAATGCCGAACCGCAGCAATTCGACTCCATCGTAGGATTTCTGCCTGAAAGTCTTGATGCCGATATGCACGCCCTTCTCGAAGGGTGGCATGCCAGACACTTCTCCAATTCCGAAGATCATTGTGAAGACGAAGATGAGAATCCATATTTTTCCGATTCCATATACAAAGTGCGAATGAAAAGTATGCCGACAGTTATTCCCATGACATACAACGAATCTGTACGTAAATGCATTGACTTATATGCCGGACGTTTACGTAAGACCATGCGTTACATGATGGGAATGGCCGACTTTTACTTCCCGATGATTGAACAAAAGCTGGATGCAGACGGACTTCCTCTCGAATTAAAATACCTTGCGGTAGTCGAAAGCGCCCTCAACCCTATTGCACAATCGCGTGTCGGCGCCAGCGGACTCTGGCAATTTATGCTGCCTACGGGCAAAATATACGGACTTGAGATAAACAGCCTGATCGACGAACGCCTCGATCCGGAAAAAGCAACAGAAGCTGCCTGCCGGTACTTTAAAGAGATGTACGCCCTGTATGGTGACTGGCATCTGGTACTCGCAGCATATAACTGCGGACCCGGTAATGTAAACAAAGCAATACGCCGCTCGGGCGGACAAACGGATTTTTGGAAAATCTTTCCTCATCTGCCACGCGAAACACGTTCCTATGTTCCGTTATTTATAGCTGCAGCTTATGTTATGACTTATCATTGCGACCACAATCTCTGCCCCATACGTGCAGATTTCTCCGTTGTAACGGATACCATTATGGTCGAACGCGCACTTCATTTTGATCAGATAGCAGACATCCTGCAAATGGATAAAGAAGCTATACGTTTTTATAATCCGCAATATAAACGTGAAATAATACCCGGCAACATCAGAGCTTCCGTATTACGTCTGCCGATAGAAAGAACATTTGCTTTTATTGATAATGCCGATAGCGTATATGCATATCGCATGGAAGAACTACTGGCAAACTGCACGCCTGTTGATGCCGAAGATGCAGGTAATCGTACTGAAAGAATAACACATACGGTTAAAGCCGGAGAAAACGTTTATACGATTGCAAATTTATACGGGGTGACAGCTCAAAATCTTCGCCGGTGGAATGGACTGAGTGGATCAAAAGTTCCGCTGGGCAAAAAACTACGGGTACATATCGACAACGGAGGACTGTCCTATGCTGCACAAAATACAGGATATACAACCCCGGAATCTGTTAAAAAGCCGGCAACGAATAACGCCGCAAAAAAAACAGAAAGCAAACCGGAATATATTTCCTATAAGGTGAAATCAGGAGATTCTCTTTATGCTATTGCAAAAAAATATCCGGGAGTAACAGCAAAAAGTATCCAGCAGGCTAACGGATTGAAAACAAACAATCTGCGTATAGGTCAGGTTCTAAAGATACCGCAAGGATAAATACAGGCAGGTCTATGAGCGAACAACAGGTGAAAGAACTGGATCCGGAACAATTGGCTATAGTTCACGAATACATGGTTCAAAAAGAGTTTGAAACTCTGATGTGTGAATATTTGCATTCCAACCATCGTCGTAAAATCGACCGCATTACAAAAGCGTTCAATTTTGCAAAGCAAGCTCATTACGGGGTGAAACGTCGTGACGGAGACCCTTATATCATGCACCCCCTCGCAGTTGCACAGATCGTATGTGGAGAAATGGGGCTCGGCTCTACCTCTATTTGCGCCGCTCTTTTACATGATGTCGTGGAAGATACCGAATATGAAGTAAAGGACATTGCCAATATGTTCGACAATAAGATTGCGGAGATAGTCGACGGACTGACCAAGATCTCCGGAGGGGTATTTGCAAAAAATGCATCGGTACAGGCGGAGAACCTACGCAGGCTACTCCTTACCATGAGCAGTGATATCCGCGTTATTCTCATAAAGATCGCAGACCGTTTACATAACATGCGTACGCTTGGTGCAATGCGCACGGATAAACAATTTAAGATTGCAGGCGAGACCATGTATATTTACGCACCGCTGGCACATCGCCTGGGATTATTCGCCATTAAAACGGAACTTGAAGACTTAAGCTTCAAATACGAACACCCCGAAGATTTCCGCATCATCAACGAAAAGCTTAAAAATACGGAAGAGCAACGCCAGCGCTTATTTGATAACTTCGCAAAGCCCGTACGCCACCGCCTCCAGGAACTCGAGCTTACTTATGAAATGAAAACCCGTGTAAAATCAGCTTATTCCATCTGGAATAAAATGAATACAAAAGGGGTTCCTTTTGAAGATATCTATGATATTTTCGCGGTACGTATCATTTTTGAGCCGACAGGCGATGTAGACGAAAAAAATCTATGCTGGGACATCTATGCAGCCATAACAGATATCTACCGTACACGCCCGGACCGCCTCCGTGACTGGGTCAGCCGCCCCAAGGCAAACGGTTATCAGGCGCTTCATCTTACAGTCATGGGACCTGACGGACAATGGATTGAAATACAGATCCGCAGTAAGCGCATGAATGAGATCGATGAGAAAGGATTTGCCGCACACTGGAAATATAAGGAACATAACATCGAAGAAGATTCCGAACTGGATAAATGGCTACGTACAATCACGGAAATTCTTGAAAATCCGAATCCTAACTCTCTTGATTTCCTTGATACGATAAAGATGAATCTCTTCTCTTCCGAGATTTTCGTTTTCACCCCTAAAGGTGATCTAAGGACATTACCTAAAGGGGCCACAGCTCTTGATCTTGCGTATAACCTGCATACAAATATCGGCGATACTTGTATAGGTGCAAAAGTAAATCATAACTTAGTACCGTTAAGCCATAAACTTGAAAGCGGGGATCAGGTCGAAATACTCACCTCCAAATCCCAACATCCCAAGGTCGAATGGCTGAATTACGTAACCACAGCAAAAGCAAGAACCAAAATTGAAGCCGTTCTGCGACGCGAAAGAAAAGAACTGGCCAAAATCGGAAAAGAAAAAGTAAAAGAAGCTTTTGCTAAAGCATCCCTCGAACCGACACAATCATATCTGGATAAGTTATCCGTATATTTCGGATTTCCCAAACGCGAGGACTTCTATTATGCCGTAGAAAAAAACGAGGTGGCCATACCCGATAACCTGCGCAAAATCCTGAAAGAAGAAAACTCTAATTCCATTATAAAAGGGTTAGGCAAAATATTCAGGATCGGGAAGAAAAAATCAGATACAATCAACCCCCTTCCTCAAAAAAATACCAAAAGCCTGTCTTTTGACAGAACAAAACCCTACGAATTACGTGAAGATGCGCTGGGACAACGCAATTATGTAGTAGCCAATTGCTGCAAGCCCATCCCGGGAGACGATGTATTCGGTTTTATAAATGATGATAACACCGTAGTCGTTCATAAGCATTCGTGTCCCATCGGATCACGCCTCAAAAGCAGTTTCGGAGACCGTATCTTATCAACCGTATGGAGTAGTCATACAAGCACTTCGTTCGAAGCCACACTGAAGGTAATCGGTATTGACGCTATCGGCGTACTCACCGATATCGCAAAAACCATTTCGGACTATAATGTCAATATCATACGTCTGTTGATAGAAACAAAGGACGGAGTATTCGAAGGAAAAATAAACATGCTTGTCCATGATGTGGAAGATATCCAGAAAATGTGCATCTCCCTGGCGAAAATCAAAAATATAAAGTCGGTATCACGGGTGGTAGATTAACTATTTCTTCCCAATGTTTGGTACTCAACCGTTGAATGCACTATTCTCATATCTCAATTTGAGTTTCATCTTTTCAACCTCATCCATCGCCTCACCCAAATCTTTAAGTTTAGCCCTGATATTTTCGAGATGCTGAACCACCTTCGCCTGCCGCACCGCACTTTCTTTATTGTTCCGGAGTTTCTTACGAACACCGTCAAGCGTAAGGCCGCAATCCCGTATTAAATATTTTATCAGTCGTATATCATCAATGTCTTTTTCTTTATAAAAACGAACACCCCGCTCATTACGCTGTGGAGAAATCACATCCTGGAACTCTCCTTCCCAGTAGCGCAGCGTAGGCTCTGTCTCTCCTAAAAGAGAAGCAACCTCTTTTATCGAATAAAACATTTTTGTAACGATAGTCTTTGCCATGATTAATCCATTACCTGCCCGTGATTTTCTGCAATCTGTATCATTTGGTCAAATTCCTCAGGCGTAAGATCCTGGAAATAATATTTTGCCGGATTATCGTGACGGCCCCTGTATATCACTTCATAATGCAGATGAGGTCCGGTAGATTTGCCTGTATTACCAACGGTAGCAATCACTTCACCACGTGTAACTTTCTGACCTACGCGCACTTTATATTTATCAATATGTCCGTATAACGTTTCGTAATCATATCCGTGATCAACAATAACACAGTTTCCGTAACCCTGCTTCCATGAAGCCTGTATCACTGTCCCGTCACCTGTTGCATAGATCTCCGTGCCGGTATCTGCCGTAAAATCCATACCCGAATGAAACATCGGAATACGATAAATCGGATCGATACGCATTCCGTAACCGGATGCCGTCCGCTTCAGATCCTTATTTGCAACAGGTTGAATAGCAGGAATACAACGCAACTTATTCTCCATATCTTTCCCAAGAGAGATAATCTCTTCCAGAGAATTAGACTGAACATAAAGTTGTTTTTTAAGAATATCCATTCTTTGGGTAGTCTCTATCACCAGATCGGAATTAGGCAACCCTTTCAGATGCTCATAGCGGTTAGATCCGCCGAATCCCGATTTACGGATAGACATCGGTATTGAATCCGCATTAAAAATGGCCCGGTATAATTTTTCGTCTCTTTGTTGCAGATCTTCCAGGACATCATTCGCCTGATTTAATTCCATCAATAATAAATCATAGTGTGTTTGAAGCAATTTATTCTCCTTGCGCAACAGTGATTCCATCGGAGAATCAAAAAAATGAATAAACCCGAAAAAGGCAGCTACACCAATAATCAAACCTAAACTTAAGTTTCTTAATACGACCAGAAATCGTTCTTTTGCGGAAGGGTAAACCCTTTCGTATTCAAGCGTTCTGGGATTATACATGTAGTATGTTTTCCGAGATTTAAAGATTCCCATGCAATAATACTGTCTTCTTAAATTTTTCTTCTATATTTTACTGCAAAATTAATTATTTACAGTACTTTTGCAAACTGTTTTCAGATAATTAACAATATAGAAAGACAAGTATGCTTACAGCAAAAGAAATCAGAGAATCGTTTTTGCAGTTTTTTGCATCAAAAGCTCACCATATTGTGTCTTCCGCACCGATGGTGGTAAAAGGGGATCCGACATTGATGTTCACAAATGCCGGTATGAATCAGTTTAAAGACATCATACTCGGTAACGCACCAATCAAATATCCGCGTATCGCCGACTCCCAGAAATGTCTTCGTGTCAGCGGAAAACACAACGATCTGGAAGAAGTAGGACACGATACCTACCATCATACGATGTTTGAGATGCTTGGAAATTGGTCGTTCGGAGATTATTTCAAAAAGGAGGCCATCGAATGGGCCTGGGAATACCTTGTTGATACACTGCATCTGAATCCTGAGCAACTTTATGCAACTGTATTTGAAGGCAGCCCTTCGGAAGGACTCGAACGCGATAATGAAGCAGCCGGATATTGGGAGAAGTACCTACCGGAAGACCATATACTGGAAGGAAACAAAAAGGATAATTTTTGGGAAATGGGAGACACGGGTCCTTGCGGACCGTGTTCGGAAATACATATCGACCTGCGTTCCGAAGAAGAACGGAAAGCTTCGCCCGGAGCGAGTCTGGTAAACAAGGATAATCCGCTGGTTGTTGAGATATGGAATCTTGTATTTATGCAATACAACCGTAAAGCGGACGGTTCGCTCGAACCGCTTCCGAATAAGGTCATTGATACCGGTATGGGATTCGAGCGCCTCTGTATGGCTTTGCAAGGCAAAACATCCAATTATGACACGGATGTATTTCAACCGATCATTCACGCAATTGCAAACATGGCCGGTACACTATACGGTACCGACAAGCAAAAAGATATTGCAATGCGCGTTATTGCAGACCACATTCGTACGATTGCCTTCTCCATTACCGACGGGCAATTACCTTCAAATGCCAAAGCCGGATATGTGATACGCCGCATACTGCGCCGTGCCGTACGCTACGGCTATACATTCCTCGGACGTAAAGAAGCATTCATGTACAAGCTGCTGCCGGTTCTTATCGACACGATGGGAACAGCCTATCCGGAACTTGCCGCCCAACAGGAACTGATCGGTAAAGTCATGAAAGAAGAAGAAGATTCATTCCTCCGCACGCTCGAAACAGGCATACGCTTACTTGACAAAAAAATTGAAGAGTCCAAAGCTGCAGGACAAAAAATAATCGACGGTACCGACGCTTTCGTATTGTACGATACCTATGGATTCCCGTTAGACCTTACAGAACTCATTCTCCGCGAAAACGACATGACGGTCGACATTGAAACATTCAATGCGGAAATGCAAAAGCAGAAAGATCGCGCCCGTAATGCGGCGGCAATCGAGACCGGCGACTGGACAGTTATCAAAGAAGGCGATACCGGTTTTGTCGGGTACGATATGTGCGAATGTGATGCAGAGATACTTCGCTACCGCAAAATTAAACAGAAAAACAAGGAGTTATATCAGATTGTACTGGATAAAAGCCCGTTTTATGCCGAGATGGGAGGACAGGTCGGAGATAGCGGCTGGCTGATTTCTTCCGACGGAGAGAAAACAGACATCATTGACACAAAACGCGAGAACAACCTTCCGGTACATATCACCGTCAAACTGCCGAAAGACTTAACAGGCACGTTTACTGCAAGGATCAATAAGGAAATGAGAGTTCGCTCGGAATGTAATCATTCCGCAACCCACCTTCTGCATGAAGCATTGCGCGAAGTTCTGGGGCCACACGTAGAACAGAAAGGTTCGTTTGTATCTCCGGAAGCGCTTCGTTTTGACTTTTCTCATTTCCAGAAAGTCACGGACGAAGAAATCCGCAAGGTTGAAATGATTGTAAATGCCAAAATACGCGAAAACATATCGCTGGAGGAACATCGTCATATACCGATAGCAGAAGCTAAAAACATGGGCGCGATGGCCTTGTTTGGGGAAAAATACGGTGAGGATGTTCGTGTAGTACGTTTCGGTTCATCCATAGAGTTATGTGGAGGTACGCATATTTCCTCGACCGGAATGATCGGTTCGATGTATGTGATTAGTGAAAGTTCTATTGCCGCAGGTGTGCGCCGTATCGAAGCGGTGACTGCCGAGGGGGCGGAAGCAATGTTCTATCGCGCCCAGGATATGATTCGCGAACTACGTACGATGTTCAATAACGTACCGAACCTATCCGTAACAATCAAAAAGTCGATCGAAGAAAATTCAGAGCTGAAAAAGCAACTTGCAGATTATCTGAAAGAGAAAGTGGCTTCAATAAAAAAATATATCTTATCACACGCCATTGACAGAAACGGCATTAAACTACTATCATTCAATGGAAACGGAAACATCGAAGCATTCAAAGACGTCGCATTTCAGATCAGAGGCGAATTTTCCGATGAAGAAAAAGTTTTATTTGTTGCAGGAATCGAAGATCATGAAAAGTGTGGCCTGGTTATCATGCTAAGCGACTCATTGGTTGCCGATGGTTTCGATGCTGCAAAATTAATAAAAGAAGGCGCTAAATACATACAGGGAGGCGGAGGAGGACAACCTCACTTTGCAACTGCGGGAGGAAAAAACAAAGACGGATTAAGGCCGGCTATGGATGCAATCTTTGAAGCGGCAGGGCTTAACTGAAGTTCTCGTTCTTTTTCTTGCTAAAAAGAACCAAAAAGCAAGACTTCGTGCGCCTCGCTTCGTTAAGCTTAACGCTCCGTCGGCTAAAATCTATGTAACTCGCTTTCCGCTTCGCTACAAGCTCAAACAGCATAGATTTTTGACGCCTCTGTCGCTACTTAACGGCTCACCACACGAGGTCGGTCAAATTGAGCCACTCTCCTGATAAACATATAAATCGTACAATTATTGCACGCATACTATTCATTCATTGAATTAAAGATTTAATTTTCAACATTTCACTTTATAATGGTTATTATAACAAAAGATATTGTATCGGAACTTTCGACCTACTTGTCATCGCATAAGCATGATAAAGTTTTTGTTCTTACCGACGCGAATACCCGTGATAAATGCCTTCCGCTTTTAGAGGTAGCTCTGGCCGGCAGGGATTTCACATATATAACGATTGAGGCCGGCGATACGCATAAAGATATAAAACAGGTATCAGCCATATGGGATGTCTTGTCTAAAAACGGTGCCTCACGCAACTCTCTGCTTATCAATATCGGGGGAGGGATGGTAACCGACCTAGGGGGATTTGCCGGAGCCACATTCAAACGTGGATTGCACAATCTCAACATACCCACTACGCTGATGGCATCGGTAGACGCTGCCGTAGGAGGAAAGACGGGTATCAATTTCAATGGACTGAAAAACGAAATCGGCTCCTTTTACATTCCCGATTGCGTCATGATTGATTGTTTATTCCTGAAAACACTGGATCGTGACAATCTCCTATCCGGATATGCTGAAATGATAAAGCATGGGGTGATAAGCAACCAAAAATCATTCGACGACGTACTCGCTTTCGACATCGAACAAAAGGAGCTTGACATTGAAAAATTAAATGATCTGGTAAGTACATCTGTTGCGGTAAAAGAACGTTTTGTTGAAGAAGACCCGAAAGAACTGGGAATACGCAAAGCGCTTAATTTCGGTCACACGATAGGGCATGCATTCGAAAGCCTTTCGTTTGCAAGAAACAACCCGATTCTCCACGGACATGCCGTCGCAGCAGGTATGGTCTGTGAACTATACCTGTCGTACAAATCATGTAATATGCCGGCTCAGATTCTGAGCCAGGTAACCAATTTTACCAAAGAACATTATTCTTCGTTTGTCTTCAACTGTGATGATTACGCCACAATATACGAACTGATGACACACGACAAAAAGAATGAAGGAGGACGTATAAACTTTACCCTGCTGGGAGATATAGGAGATATTCGCATCAATCAGGAAGTAAGTAAAGAATTGGTACTGGAATCATTCGATTTTTACAGAGAAAACCTTTATTAATCTCCATTTAGCCAGATATCTTATTTTTTCAGGATTTTTCGTGAGATTTTTTCATCGCCTTTATTCAGTATAATAAAATAAGCTCCGTTTGGCCAACTTCCGGCCTGAACCACTTCCTGATTACTTATATTCTTCCTGGTCAACAGGACACGTCCCTGCATATCGACAATTATCAGATTCGAATGCTCAGCCCCTGCAACTGTAAAAAAACCGGCTACAGGGTTCGGATAAACAGATGCTGTTAACTTTTCAGATACACGGGTATTGTTTTCCGGATTCTGCCGGACAGTATAATAATAGTCCGCCCTCTCATTAAAACGCCAATCGCCGTTTTCCCATACATACAGATTGATATATTCAGAATTTTTGTCCGAATCATAAAAATACTGATAATTATAGACTCCTACCCAGTCCTGTTTATCCATATTCCATGAATAATAAAACATAGATATCAGATTTCCGTCTTCATCATAAGAATGCCCGTATTTATAGTGCGCACGCCAGCCATCATAATCCGGATCCCCCACAAGGAAAATCTCTAAAGTCTGGTTATCATTTGAATCAAACTCATATTCATATCTATACTTAGGAACCCATTGAGACTCATCCGACCTTTCATAAAGGACAGATAAAGTCAGATTACCCTGCTTATCATATGCATACTCATATTTTTTACTGGCATTCACATTCGATTTGACATCTTTATATTTCAAGTCAAAAATGAGCATTTCAACTATATTCCCCGCATTATCAAATTCATACTTATAATCTTTCTGCGAATATTCAACCCATTGATTCTCAATGCCAATATAAGAAATATCGTTTTCCATTACTCCATCTTCGTCGAATCCGGTGACACACTTATGATTTGTTTCCCAATCACCCGTCTGCCTATTCCACCCATAACAGACCTTTTCAATCTCATTTCCATTTTCATCAAACAGAAATAACTGATTGGAAACACCAACCCATTGATTTGATGCAGTATCCTGCATAAACGCAATTTCCGAGATTTGATTTCCGGAATGATCCCGCTCGTATGTATATTCCATGTATTTCAGCCAATCATTATTCTTTTTATCCCGAATATAATACGTCCTCGAGGATTCGTTTCCGTTATTATCATACGTTGACATTTGTTTATTCAGGCTTTGTCCGTCTAACGATTTCAGCACCATACTATCCGGAAATAATGTGGTTTGCCCGTATACACAAAATGTAATACAGGATAAGAAAATCCAGCTAATATTCTTTCTCATTATTTTTTATATATGCTCTGATACCTCATTCACATCTCAATGACGTTTTTGTAGCTCCTCCGGATTTTGAGGAAACTTTATCCGGCAGTGTTTCAAAAATATGATCTACCCCAACCCGGTTTATTTTCACATAATTACCTGGTAAGATCATTGCATCCACCTCATCTTCATCAGGAGTATTTTTCCCATAAAAATGATATTCTAATATCAGTTTTTTGTCCGAATCATTAAATATAAAAGTGTTCTTCCCGTAACCCATCTCAACGCCATTTCTTTTTGCAGGAAACAGAACCACCTCTTTTTTATATTCCCCGCAATCGGTAACACTTATAATCTTAGGCGTGTACCAATTCACCGGAAGCAAAAAGATAATTAACAAATACATAGCATCATATTTATTACCTTGCTTTTTAATAAAGCGGGCATATAGCGGCTTAATAAACAATGCAAGAACAATTAATGCAAGAATCACATAATAAACATTTACAGATACAATCATATTGATAATTTTTAAAAGATTCACTACTTTTCGCAAAGATAGCACTTTTTTATTTTTACAATTAGTGTTCCGCCTCAAAATAACCTTTTCCTATCGTCTTTTCAATAGAATACAAACACTTCAGGTTTGCATTATCCCGGTATATTTAAACACCGAAGTTTTTTAACCGGAACTATTGACAATTACCAATTAATTTATATCTTTGCATCGCAAAAATAAGCGGGATGTAGCTCAGCCCGGTAGAGTACGCGTCTGGGGGGCGTGTGGTCGCAGGTTCAAATCCTGTCATCCCGACATTGAAAATAAAGAGATTAGGCGATTGCTTAATCTTTTTTTCTTTTTCAAACATGATACACTACATCCTGAAATCGGATCACCGTAAAAAATCTACTTTTTTGAAATAAACCATTCAAAATCCGATTGCATAACATTATTTTTCTCGGAATCATACAATAAAACTCTTACTGTGACCAATACCCTTTGCCTGATATTTAACTCTTCCATTGCCTTAGCTTTATCTGTATTTACAAAATCAGCCTTTGAAAAGATTCTTCCGGTGGCAGGCTTTCTGTATTTTGTCTCAACTTTACGAACAATAGGTATAACATCGGTTAATTCCTTGAATTCATTAAGTAGAAAATAGCCGCTTGTAGCTTCGGCTAAAGCAAATTGTGCACTTGCATGTACAGTATCCAAATGGTTCAAATATTTATCTTCTTCCCGTAAAATTAATAGATATTCACTATCCGAAGACTTTTCTAATCCGACATGCAGGTTAAATGGCAACTCTAAAACATTCATAAAACTTAAATTTTAAAAGATGTTATTATACTATGTATTGTTTAATGACTTTCGCGTTTGATTAAATTGTTCTGCTTCTATCAACTTATTTTTATCTCACCATATAGATTCCTATTGACAACAAAAGTACCAAACATTTAAGAAACAAGCACAATTATATCTTAAATTACTCATTTAAAATTCATTACGACCACATAACAAGACAAACTAATTTGTGCAGGCAATAAACTGTTGTACTAATTCTAATTCGGCAACAGCTTGTTGCCTAAATTGTATCATATTGACTATAAAACAAATGCCATCGCTTCATCGCAAAAGCCATTTGCAAGCTCATCGAAAAAGTCAAATGTTGGCCTCTTGGTTAAATAGGTCGTTGGTCCCGTTCCGGAAATACAGAATACGATTGTATTCACTTCATTCTCTGGCAGACAAAGCCGGGCTTCAATTACTTCTCCATCATTTAATGGAATTGTTTTCATTTCCGGAGTAAATGCAAAGGTGCTGGCACTTGTCAGAAGCGCTAACAGGCTAATAATAAATCATCTCATAGGCATATTTTTATTCATCTGAATCTTCAAATTGTTTATATATATCTTTTAGTTCACGGAGGATTTTTTGGTATTTCATTCAATTCATGGAGGGCATTTATCAATCGTTGGTAGTTTTCGTTTCGATCCTGTTGCTCATAAGGATCGACAACCTCAATATCGGGGCACAGAATCGCAGAACTCAAGCAGGTGATCCTTTCTAACCTTCGAAATCGAAGTGTTTATCGCTATGGCATAAATCCATGAAGCAGGCTTCTCTTTGTTTTGCAATGATGGGTATCATGTACATCAATTAAAAATCCACCCTCTAAAGAAGATGGATTTTCTGTTTAAATCCGGAATTGAATCCAAATATTATTTTAACAAACGGCCCAAAATGTGAAATTTCACTTCATCTATGCTGTATATCCCAAAAAGAAAAACAGGATAAAGCCCATAAAAACAGGGGCGAAATCTTTATCATATTTGTAGACAAGCGTGTTATCTATATTATAGATATTCCCATCCTTTATGTATGCCGCTAACGTTTCTTTTCCACCTCCCTTGGAAACAGAATAATAATGCCCTTTTGATGGCACATAATAACCGACATATATCTCTTCATCGCTATAATAACTGATTTTATCCATCTCCTCTGTATAATAGCCCTGTCTGAGATCCTCACGTAACTGTCCATCCTTAAATTCAAGAAGGTGCTTGTTTTTCAACTGAAAAGTCGAAGCTGAAACTTTGATACCATTTTTACCATCCTGTGTAGCTATAATCTTACCATCCTGCCAATACATGGATTGTGAAAATCCATCCTGCACTGCGAATAATCCACACACAAAAACAAAAACGAATAAAAGATTGATTTTTTTCATGTTTCAATATAATTACGAATTTCAAATACATTTGCATACTTGCAGATACAAATATGCAAATTGTTTTTATTATTATTCCATGTTAAAACAAAAAGAAGCGATGAACTTCACATTCACCGCTCCTTTAAGTATCAGAAGAAACTCATTAACGTATAATTACTTTGTAATGCTTGCTATCAAGTTCTATTACATACACTCCACGCTCCATCACTTCTTGCGTGATAATGTCCGTCAGATTCAACTGTTTTAGTAATAATCCGCTTAAGCTATAGATGTTAGCCTTAGTAGCCCCATCATTACGGATATATAATGTATTGCCATAAGCCCATACATTAACTAAATTGCCGATTACATCATTAGACGTTGCGCTTGCAGGCTCGTTTGTGATATAGACATCCATTGGCTCTACTACCTGAGGGATCGTATATTGGTATGTCTTTTCACCGATAGAGTCACCAATCAGCTCTTGTTTATTACCGGAGTAATGTTGCTGAGCTATTACTTTCAACGCTTTATCCGTAAAAGACATAGCAAATGTAAAGTCCTTGTGCCCTTCAACATAATGATCCATGTCTGCTGCAGGAGAAACCTTTGCTATTCCATCCATAGAATGTATCATCACTCTTCGTTGAGTAACAGGTGTTAAAATATGATTGAAATAAATGATCTTACCACATTCATCTCCCGGATCACGTAAACGGATTTCACCGCCATCGTTTACACATAGTTGTTCCCAGCTGGTAAGCGGAGCATATGCATTGTTCCATGCAGCGCCGTTGATACTGCGTTTCAAATCCCGTGTACCGTAATTAATACTAACATCCCATCTACCGGCCGGTGATACATACTGGCTTACAATTTCATCTACCGGTTCAAATCGTTTATAGATGTGTTTGAATAGTGTTACTCCACCGCCATATGACCCCATAGGATTACCGCTTACTGCACGCACCTTATATGTAATTCTTAATTCGCCGCCATTAAGCGCTTCCGTGATAAGGTCAGCATTGAACTTGACAAATGGATCGTATTTACCCGGATAGTATTCTGACACATCATAGTTACCGGATGCTAAGTCTGCTTTTACTGAAGAACTGTGTACTATCTCATTGGTAATCATATTCATCACATAGTCAGACGCAAGGTATGTCTGTCCCGGTATAAATACAGAATCAAGAAATTGACCAGCACCCTCATAAGCATCTCCGGATATGTTATTCATCCCATTTATCACGAAACTGTCGCGGATTGAATTCCAATCACCCTCATAGCTCCAGTATAACCAGGAATCTTCCTCAACCCATGATTCATAATAGTAAGGAGGGAAAGGATCTCCAGGATAAAGCATGTCATAGTATGCACGCGAACCCCGCAAGGTATCCATCGCTATAACATAATCGTATCTGCAATCATCGGCAAAAGCCCGCTCTTGTACATTACGTATATCCCAGTCGGATTTCCAGTCTGCCCATACATCATTGCTACTACGAGTCATCATGTTCCGAGTCATTAAACTGCTTCCCATTTCAGGACGATGTATTTCCGATCCGAGGGCAAGACTGCGTGCTCCCGGTCTACTAGGTCTCGTTCCAGGATCTGCCGGGCTAGTCGGTACTTCCGGCGTTGTCGATGTCGTCTCTTTGAAGTCCGGAGTACCATTTCCATTGTTATCATCCGCCCAAACAGCATAGAGTGTTATATCTGTGGTTCCGAGACTTATCGGAGCGCCAAAACTGTACATATTAGCAGGGAGTGAACCTGTAGCACTTATGGAAGGAACATTGTTCGTACTCCATCCCATCAGAATCTTTTTTGTCGCCTGCAGGTTGCCGGTATTTCCGGATACAGTTCCTGTTGAGTTTTTGTTAAACATCACATTGGCAGGGTAAGTGCCTGAAGATGCTGCAACAGAAGACGATGGCAGGTAGTTTATTGCAACCTGCTTGTAGTCAGGCGTACCATCAGGTCCGCCACCCGGTCCGTTCGCATCGATTGCCCATACCGCATAGAATGTTGTGTCACGATATGGCATAGCAAACGTATTACCGGCCTGGGTCAATGTCGGCACAACAGCATCTTCCTGAGCCTGAGTCGTAATAAGAGCAACCGTAGTGCTGGCCCATCCTAAGTACATAGCGTTCGTATATACCATACCGGAAGCCTTTCCAAGTACGGTAACTGTTCTACCCCATATATAAGGACTGTTAGAATCTACCGTAACCGCACCTGAGCCACCATTCTGATTATATATTACCGCATATTTGTTCTTCGTCCAGTTAGTTGTAGAATCACCTGTCGGATATTCAACTTTCATTGTCAGGTTTCCGAATACGGTATTGGGTGACCAGCTAACGTTTTTCGTAGGAGCAATTGCCGGTGCCGAAGGAGCATCATTTGTAATTGTCCAGCCGGAGAATGTATATCCCGTAAGGATTGGATTAGCAATAGTCACAGCGTCTTCAAACGTATAACCTGTCGGGGTCTGTGAATGTGTTATACCCGGAGCCACACTATACGTGATCGCATAAGGATTTATTCCCCAGTTAGCTCTACAAGTCAGATTACCATACGAACCTGTCGGTATTGCATTTGTCGGGTTCGTAAATGTTACAGCCAGCGAATCGCCGGTGATTGTCCAACCAGTGAATGTGTATCCCGTACGTGTCGGTGCATTCAACGTGATTGCCGGTGTCTGTACGTTGTACTGTGTCGGGTTTGCCGTTGCAGGAGGTGTACCTCCGTTCAGATCATACGTGATATTGTATTCGATCATGCTCCAGTTTGTAGGATCTGTTGTGGGATCCGTAACAGAGAATGCCATATTTCCATACACCGTATGTTTCGCCCAAGCAGAATTGATCGGAGCAATAGCAGGAGACGAAGCTTCATCGTTCACAATTGTCCAACCGGCAAATGTGTACCCCGGAATTGTAGGATTGGCGATCGTAACATCGTCCTCATATGTATAAGTTCTGTTACTGTTCGGATTGCTGACCATAGCAGGTACGGAGAATGTAATGTTGTAATTGTTGATCGTCCATTTAGCCGTGCTTGTCAGGTTTCCATGAGTATTGGCAGGAATAGCCATTCCATCAGGAATTGTAACGCTGGCAACACTACTTACGATATTCCATCCCGCAAAAGTATAACCATTGCGTTTTGCACCTGCATCAGTCAATGAAATAGGAGTGTCTTCAATGTTGTATGTTCCCGGATTCGTATTATTGGTAAACGACGCATCAGCAGCTCCAGGGTTATAAGTGATGGTGTAAGCATCAGTACTCCATGTTGCAGTGAATATCAGATTGCCATAAATGCCGTTTGACGGTCCGAATGTTGTTGTCGGATTACCTGATGTCGGAAGCGGTGATGTTAAGGAGTCGCTCACGATTGTCCATCCGGCAAATGTATAACCCGCCTTTGTCGGAACTGAAATTGAAACATTATCAGTCACCTTGTATGTATTAGGATGACTTGCTCCATGGGAACCACCATTCAGATTGTATGTAATGTTATATGTAATCTGATCCCAACTTGAGTTGCCACCGCCTGATGCAGGAGGTGCAGGAGCTGTAAATGTCAAGTTTCCGAATACAGTACTCGGACCAAATGTTACATTCTTAGTTGGGGTGATTGCAGGAGATGCAGATTCTGTGTTTGTGATCGTCCATCCTTTGAAAGTATAACCTACAAGTGTCGGATTTGCAACAGTTACTCGATCTGTAAACGAATAAGCGATCGGTGTCTGCGGATGTACAGCTCCATTCAACTGGTATGAAATAGTATAACCGTTTTCACCCCAATTCGCTTTACATGTCAAATTTCCGTAAGAACCTGTCGGAATAACTTGTGTCAGAGGTAAAAATGATACTGCTGATTCGGAACTTGTGATTGTCCAGCCTCTGAACGTATAACCGCTGCGTGTAGGAGCACTCAGATTGATTGCTGCCGTCAGTGTATTGTAGGTCGTCGGATTTGATGGTTCAGGAGCAACTCCGCCGTCATAATCGTATGTAATCGTGTATTTATTCGGAGACCAGTTTGTAGTATCTATAACTGAAGGCGTAGTGCTTCCCCCTAGTGTAGGCGCCGTAGCCGAAAACTGCAGATTTCCATATACCGTATGCTGAGTCCAGGAAACATTTTTCTTCGGATTGATTGCGGGAGAAGAAGCTTCATCGTTCACAATCGTCCATCCCTTGAATGTAAATCCGGGAATTGTAGGATTGGCAATCGATACATTGTCTTCGTATGTATACGTTCTGTTCGTGTTCGGGTTGGTAATACCGGTAGAAGTGGTGAATGTGATGTTGTATACATTAGCACCGGATCCCCAATCTGCAGTAAGAGCTACATGCTGGATAGTTCCGGCCGGAATCGTAAATGGATTTTCCGGTGTTGTTATACCCAATGCGGCACATGTCCATCCGGCAAACGTATATCCTGTACGGGTCGGTGCATTCACAATATTCATTGGCAATGAAGCGACAAGGAAATCTGTCGGATTTGCTGTTGATGGTGCAACCCCACCGTTATAATTGTAAGTGATGTTGAACTTCGAATTTACGGTAATTGTAAATGTTTTGGTAATACCGGTACATTCTTTTGTTGCCTTAACAGATATAGTAGCAGTAATAGGAGTGGCAGATGTATTTGTTGCCGTAAACGACGGAATATTTCCTGTTCCGCTTGCTGCAAGTCCGATTGCAGGATTACTGTTTGTCCACGTAATAGTAGCGCCTGCAATATCTGAAGCCAGATTTAAAGCCGGAACAATTTCTCCGGTATTGTAAACGGCATCCTGTAATGATGTCGTAATAGCAGGTCTCGGCTCATCGTCCTCAATCGTCATTTTTGCAGAATTTTGGCTGCCGAGTATCAACATATCGTTACATATGGAAGGAGTTTCAATCGTTATATTAGCCCATTTGTTATCATGACAAACAGTATTATCTTTAATGGTAATGCACGATATCCTTCGGAGTTGTATAATTTCCGGCAGGAATAGTAAATCCTTTTACATACGCATAATCAGTATTTTGCACTGCTGTTCCACCGGACATTAAAAATGAACAAACCTGGTCAGAGGCAAGTATACCTCCACTAACTCTGATTTTAACGTTCTGTGCAGTATGGTCACCCTCTGTTTCTAAAAAATCTGCCGATGTAAACTCTATGGTTACAGGTGTGCTTGCCGCCGGCGCCGCCGGTACATTTATTACAAGATTATCAAATTCAGTCTTATCGTTTCCATAACAATGCGCAACGCTGCGAACGAATGTCTGATTTGCCTGAGTAAACGGCCCGGCCGTAAATTCAACAGCGATACCATCATCTTTAAATGAATTAGTCACATATATGTTTGCTAATTCCAATGTACTGTTTATCGTGTTACGGGGACTAAATGGTCCTGTATAGTAACTACGGAAGCTGTTTTTTACCTTAAATCCGTGACTTGACGGATTTTTATACTTGCTTATACCTGTTAAATTACCCGGACCCGGACAAGCTCCACAGTTGCTGGCTCTGTAATCACCCACAAAATGGCCGGTACTGTTATTGGATATGTAGCCATATGAAGCATCGCATCCCAGAATCATGGCATCATGGTCGAGATACATATGTACCGTTTGACCTGCTGCAGTCAATGTGCGTGGAGAACGGACAATGTAATCAACTATAAAATGATTGTTTGGATGTGTGTAAGACACATCCAACGTTACAAAAAATCGATCACTCGAAAGCGTTGAATTTACATAACCGGAAATACTTGTCTTGTAGGTATTGCCTGTTTTCACTACGGGAGTTGTAGAGCAAACCTGCAATGATGCAGTATTCGCAGAATAGTTATTTCCGTTACTAAAACGAAATGTTAACGCCACACCGGAACCACGACTACCAACGTCACTCCAATTGTTTCCCGGATAGTACTGAGCGTGGTCATCACGATAGACGGCCAAAGCTCCATTCGTATTTACGACGAATTTAAGACCATCGTTCAATCCGGTTCCTCCGGATTCGTTCACGGTCTGTGCTTACTGCGCCCGTGCCTCAGGTGGAACAAATAGCGCAGAGATGCAACATAGCATCAAAAAAGTAATAATTTTTTTCATAACTTATATAAATTAAAAATTGGGCATTGTTAAATTCATATAGATTTACTATCTTTGTAGAAAAAAAGTATGGATTGTCCAAAATGTGGTAGTTTGAATCATTGTAAAGACGGCATGGTAAATCAACGTCAGCGTTATTT
>JAITVS010000143.1 GCA_031285685.1 Tannerella sp. | reverse complement strand
CTTCTAAGTTAATGATTCCTAGGGGATTGAACAAATGTTAATGCATTTATTTTGTTGATAATAAATATTTTAAACATCTTGCGATTCGTTAGGTTTTCAACTACTGATTCGCATTATTACATAAAACACACCTACAATTAAAATAAATTCATACATTACGAAATATTTATCATCAACTTAACATCAGGTCGCAGTTTTGTTCGGTCGAATCAATCGTCGCTCCCAGTTTTCTATAGAAATCAATCGCCGGCTTATTCCAACCGGATACCTGCCAGCGCAACTTGTGACAGCCTGTTTCCTTTGCATACCGGATGACCTGACCGATCAACTGAGTTCCGACACCGCTCCCTCTGAATTGGGGCTTTACATACAGATCATCCATATACAAAGCCTTTCCCGTCCATGTATAATAACAAAAAAAGCAAGTGACATAACCGATGATCTGATCATCATTTGTTTCAGCAACCCAGCAGTTGAAATATTCTTTTTCGGCTTCCATTCGTTCCACGGTATTTACCATTTTTTCCGGAAGTCTTTCAAATTCCGCAAACTCTACAAACAAGGCATGGATTTTCCCGAAATCATTCTCTACCGCTTTTCGGATATTTATTTTCATATTCAGCTAATTGACAAACAAAATCAGGACAAAGGTACAAATATTATTCTGAAGTCATTCCTCTTCATTCGCTATCTCATCCAGATAAGATTTAACCTTACGGTATTCCCGGGATATTAATACTTTTATTTTCACAATATAACTGATAATCATGGTCAAAACAATCAGCGCGATCATCAGCATCGCCTCCCAGTTAAAAGGAATCCCAAAATTCTTAAAAGTGCTCAGCGTGACCAATGGAATAACGATAAGTCCTAATACATTCAGCTTTTTTTCAAACATTTCCAGACGAAGTATTTCTTTTTGTGCTTTCACCAATGACACTGTAAAATCAATCTTTAACAAACAGATGTAGTAGTATATACTGGTAGAAAAGAAAAATAAGATGGGAACCACAAAAGAGATAACGCTCAGATAGAACAATATAGTATGATCGTTTTTCAGGCGGGGAAATACAACCAATGCAAGAATCAACGGCACCAAAATGCACATCTGTACAATATAGAATAACCGCCGGATCCTCACTTTGTCAAATGAAGATCGAAGTTTTTGAAATGAAACATCCCTATTTATCTTAACGTTTTCCGAAATACGTCGATCTTCTTCTTTCCAATAGTTTTTTATTTCGTCAATTTCCATCACTTTTCTTTTTTTATCATACAGACTTTTAATTGTTCCCTGATCCGGCTTAACCGGGTACTGACATTTGTTCGTGACAAACCGGTTATTTCTGCAATTTCTTCATTCGACTTATCATCGAGATACAAGAGGATAATTGTCTTGTTTACCGGATTTAATTCTTCGATACATCCATACAGAAGATTGATATTCGATCTGTCGTTTGAAGTATCAATAAACGTACTGTCATCGATCGTTATCAGTTCTTCGACAAACAATAGCTTGTTATTATCCCGCTTGCGCTTTGTTTTCAACGCAATATTCAATGCTACACGATATAACCATGTGGATATTTTAGCACCCCCACGGAATTTGGGGTACGACTTCCACAGTTCAAAAACAATATCGCTCATCAGATCTTTTCTGTCGGGAGTGTTTTGTGCATAGACATTCACAATCTTGATTACAGTACTGATATTCTGCTCTAACACAGACAGGAATTCCCTTTCTTCCGTTTTTTTCATTCCGATTTACTACGATTCATTACCGATGTAATTGTTTTGCCGAAATTAATACGTCCATGTCCGGTATAAACATCCACCCCCTCATCTCCAATATCATCACAACTTTCAAGTATTACTTTCTTCACTTCGTCCGCAGTCATATCAGGTGCAATGCTATATACCAATGCGGCAAGAGATGTCACAATAGGCGCGGCGCTTGATGTAGCGCCATAAGGCATTACATCGCATATCCCCGCTTTGTGCGGTATATGCTCTGCCCCCATCGGACCGTCATCGGAGTTATAATACCGTTCATCCGACGGCATGCAAACAACCAGTTCCTCCACAGGAGCACATACATCCAGCAATTCACCCCAGTTAGAGCCTTGCGTTATGTTACCCGCCGTCATCATCCAACGGGTATCGTCCCGGGATAAAGCGCCTACCATTATGACATGATCCCTATGTTTTAACGTATTGGGAATCTCTTTATTACTATTCCCGGCTGCAATAACAAGCAAAACATCCTGTTGACGAGCATAATCAAACGCATCATCAATTTTCCGCTGGGTCTGTTCAGGATATACGGCGATAATCTCCGAACTTATATTAATAACTTTTACATTGTTCCGTACCAGATAGATAATTGATTTTGCAATAGATTCACCGGCATAAGTATTCCACCGGTCCGCAAACTGTCGGACAGCCAGTGAATCTTTATCAATTTCCATCATAACATCCTGCATAGACATATCCGGATTATCTTTCATTATTTCCTGACGACGCCTGAAAATATGTTCGATAGAACCGATAGATGCCGTGAGAACCTTACAATCCGGCGCCAGTCCATGCATACCATTCTCATTTTTTGATTTTGCAACCATCAAACTTGATACCAAAGTTCCATGGGACATCGTCGTGAATGTCATCGGATGATAAGCGCCATCCACGTAATATCCCGGTATCAGTTGATCATGAAGATAGGGGTGGTAAAAGTCAAAACCGTTGTCCACACATCCGATAAACACATCGGGACTGCCCTGGGTCGTTTCCCATGCCTTAAAAACACCTAACTTTTCAAACAAAGCCTTTTGTTTAAAGAACAATGTGTCATTTTCTGCCGTTACCTGCGCAAAACAAAAATAATGAGATAACAATAAAAGAGAGACGGTAAGCAACAATACTCGATTCATAATATTTCAAATTTGAGTTGATAACTATAATTTTTACTTCACAATAGATTAGTACCACATATAGCCAAATTGTCACAACGATTACGTTCTTTTTTTGTTATTACATGGAAAATTTAAATAAATAACACACGCTATTCATTTACATTTTTTTATATTTGCGCCCATAATTAACAAAACAATTGTAACCCATGAACCCATTAAACCCTCTGAGCAGTTTTTTGCAGAAGCCTTCATACGAATTCACTAAACAAGATATCATCTCATTTGTGGAAGAGAAGGAAATCCAAATGGTCAATTTTATGTATCCCGCCAGTGACGGCAGACTAAAAACATTAAATTTTGTTGTGAACGATAAAGTCTATCTGGATACGATTCTGACTTGTGGCGAACGGGTGGATGGTTCGAGTCTGTTTCCTTTTATTGAGGCCGGGAGCAGCGATTTGTATGTAGTTCCCCGCTTCCGCACGGCTTTTATGGATCCGTTTGCCGAAATACCTACCCTCTGCCTGCTTTGTTCTTATTTTAACAAGGACGGAGAATTACTAAGCAGCTCGCCCGAATATACATTACACAAAGCGAACAAGACTTTTATTGAGACAACAGGGATGACATTCGAAGCCATGGGTGAGTTAGAATATTATGTTATTGGTGATGAAGATACTACATTTACGGCCACTAACCAACGGGGATATCACGAATCGGGCCCTTTTGTCAAATACAATCAATTCCGGGCGCATTGTATGCATTTGATTGCACAAGCCGGAGGACAGATCAAATACGGGCATTCCGAAGTAGGTAATTTTACGCTCGACGGAAAGATCTACGAACAGAACGAAATAGAATTTTTGCCAACGATGGTTGAAGATGCGGCCGACCAGCTGATTATTGCCAAATGGATTATCCGTAACCTGGCTTACGAATACGGTTTAAATGTAACATTTGCCCCTAAAATCACAACGGGTAAGGCCGGTTCGGGACTGCATATACACATGCGTATCATGAAAGACGGCAAGAACCAGATGTTAGAAAACGGAGCGCTTTCAACTACCGCAAAAAAAGCGATTGCGGGTATGATGACGTTAGCCCCCTCCCTTACCGCATTCGGTAATACGAATCCGACCTCATATTTCCGGTTGGTTCCCCATCAGGAGGCACCGACAAATATTTGCTGGGGAGATAGAAACCGTTCGGTATTAGTACGGGTACCTCTCGGATGGACAGCGGGAGCAGACATGTACCGACAAGTAAATCCGTTGGAAACTGGTAGTGATATCAATACCTCACAGAAACAAACGGTAGAAATACGTTCGGCCGACGGATCCGCCGATATTTATCAGCTGCTGGCCGGCATAACAGTTGCATGCCGCCACGGACTCGAGATGAAAGATGCGTTGACGTTAGCCGAAAAAACCTATGTGGATGTAAACATTCATCTGGCGGCAAACCAATATAAAGTTGATGCTTTGGAGCATTTACCGGACAGTTGCGCAGCTTCGGCAGAAAGACTGCAACAACAACGTGCCGTTTACGAGCAATATAACATTTTCAGCCCTGCCACAATTGATGGTATTATTAATAAGCTGAAGAGTTACCAGGACGAAAACTTACGAAAAGAATTAACAACCGATTCATCCAAAATGATGGAACTGGTTACGACCTACTTCCATTGCGGATAAACCTGATTCCGGTTAATACCCGAGTTCAAAATCTTTTTCAACCGCAGGGATACCTTCCTTCATCCATGTTGGCATTGGTTTCCCATGCAGATAATGCTCAAAAAACCGGAACATACGTTTCTGAAAATCAATCCTGTTTGCCAACCGCATCGGCCAATGTCTCTCGCCTGGGTAATTCAGCATCCAGACTGGCTTCTGCAAACGTTTCAGGGCTATAAAATACTCTATACCCTGATACCAGGGGACATGTCCATCCTGATCATTATGCATAATCAGAATCGGGGTTTGTACTTTATCCATCGTAAACAGCGGTGAATTTTCAATGTATTGCAGAGGTTTGTCCCATATTGTTCCGCCAATCCGGCTTTGGGTATGTTCGTACTGGAAAGAACGGTTCAGTCCGGTTTCCCAGCGGATACCTCCGTAAGCGCTCAGCATATTAACAACCGGCGCGCCCGATTCGATAGCAGCAAACAGGTTGGTACGGGTTGCCAGATAAGCGACCTGATAACCACCCCAACTATGTCCCTGGGCCCCGATTGCCTTTTCGTCGATATATCCTTTTTCAATTAACGATATAATACCCGGCATTACGGAATTATAGCAGCTTTCACCCGGATAACCGTCTTTATAAATGACGTCCGGATTAAAAATGATATAACCGTTACTGTTATATAAATGATAATCGATGGTTGAGCGATGTGGCTCCGGCATACGATAGTTATGCAGGGTTTCGGAATTTCGCTCGTAAAAATTCACAATCAGAGGATATTTCTTTCCGGGATCGAAATTAGCTGGCTTATAAACAACACCTTCCAGCGTTATTCCATCTAATGACGTCCATGTGACTAACTCAGCTTTTCCCCATAAGAATCCGGATTGTTGTTTGGAGCCGACTGTTAATCCGATCGATTTTTTGAAATCAGAATCGGTTAATTGCAGATCAGGGTATTGATCAAATCGTTCGACCGTATAAACCACAGTTTCCGCATTTTTTGCTTTGAGAGGTGATCTCAGCATAAAGTCTCCGGCCAGCAAAGTTTTCGGCTCTGTTGACGTACCTATCGACAATTTATAATAGCCATATCCCTTATTTTGTTCACTGAAGCCGATAAGCATCAACGGCTTATCTAAATCGATTGATGTTTCTTCTTTATCCAATTGAATATACCGGTATTGAATTGATTTTTCCCTGCCGTTCTTAGTTAAGTTTACGGCTTTCTTTGCAGCAGTAGGATCAAACATCCAGATATCATAGTGGTCATAGATCAGTATATAATTATCGTCGGCGCTCCAACCGGCAGAACCATGCTGGCGTGGATAATCCGGCATATCGTTGTCCTCATCCCATGCCCCAAATGTGTCCGGGGTGGTAAGGCGATATTCTTTCTTCTCCACAATCGAATAAGTATACCAAGAACTGTCTCCGGGGCAATACCAATATGCATATTTTCCTTTGGGCGAGAGTTGGGGATTGGCTAATAATGCTTTTTTAATTAATTGTTTTTCTCCATTTTCCAGATTTATGGTATAGGCGTCGAAACGATTCCTTCCGCGCCACATACTTTCCAGATCATAGGGTGCGGAAGTCGAAACCAGTCCAACAGTAGCATTTCCTTTATCTGCCGTTTGAAGATGAAGCATTTCCGGCTCACTCAGTTGAATCATGCGATCGTCTTTCATATTGTAAACAACCGTATAGGCTCTTTTCAAATCTTTCTCCCTGTCGGCTTTCTGCTGAGTATATTGTATTTTCTCGTCCCATTTCCAGATCTCTATGTCAGGACGGTTTTCCGCTAAAACAGTCGTATCTTTTTGCTTTGATTTTGGGGATATTCCGAAAAATAAACGCTCTGCATCCTCAGAAAAAGAAATCGCTCCATGCTCACTGACAACCCATTCCAGAGGAATCGATGAAAGATTATTATCCGTCACTATACGCGCTTCAGCATTGTTTAGAGAAATATACAAAGAAAAGTTCATCGATAGGGAATCTTTGTTCTGCGAATATAAGAATGCTAATTTGTCACCATTTTTATCAAATGCAATCTGCTTAAAGAGACCTTCGCCTTCATAAATTAGCTGCGATTTCTGTTCTTCAGGAAGATAGGTATATAAACCGGCTTTTACCTGATTGCTGTCTCCTTTAGACACATAATACAAAACGTTTTTATCTTCTGCAAATTGAAAGTCTGTTACGGCAGGAAAAGAAACCGGATGTAACTCTTTCAGAGAACTTATATATAATGCGGAATCGGTTTTATTACCTCGCTGAAAAGCAATCCAATCGGCATTCCCTGATCGTTTATACGTTCTCAATGAATCGATTGTTTTTTGTTGATTATTTTCAGGCTGATAAATGATCAACCGATCCATTGGCATTTTTCGGCTTTTGTCTTTTTCAATTTATGATGCTCCAAAGTATCCAATGGCGGTTTCTGCGTAATCAATAAATAACCGGAAGAGGATGTAAATTCCATCTTATCGACAGGCTCGAATGTTGCGATTTCTTTTCCTTTGGTATTGTAAACATGAATTGTCGCATTACCTCGCCAAGGCTCCATTTTACAGGCGATCCACTTTCCGTCGTCGGAGATAAGCCGGGTTGTAATACGCTTCCAGGAAACTAAATCATCAACTGTCATCGGGATCTTTGCTTCTTGAGAAAAAAGTAATAATGAGGAATTGACATAAAATAAAAAGATTACGAATCTGATTAAATTCATACGCATCATAAGCCCTGTTGATTTTTAAATGTTAAGATTTGGCAAATATAGCAAAAAGAACAGACAGATTCTCACGTCCGGCATTAATATTAATGCCGTTCAATATCTCTTTTTCATAACAATCCGGGATTTAGAATCCGATGGAGACCTTCCCTCCGGATTCGGATTCCCATTTTTGTTCCTTTTGATTGTGTTGATACTCAACTCCTACACCGAATTTAAGATTCCCTGTGGGCTCTACGATTAATGCACCCCCGACTTTGGTCTTCATAAATAAGCTGTTTGTCTCTAAAAACGGATCATCAGCTACAGGGGCAAAGTATTGTCCCCAGATGCTTAAATACATCTTATCTGTAAAATGATAATTCAATCCCACGCTTGCGCCATAAGAAATCTGATCGGAGAACAAGATATTTCCATATTGCTTACTGAGAAAAAAACTACCATCTATGGATAATCTCCTCACAGGCATCCACATCAGTGAAGCTCCAATATTATTATAACTCCCGAAACCTATATAAGAGACCTGTTCATTAAAAGGAGCGAATAAAAAACGGGATCGAAAAGTACTATCATTCAAACTCAAATTCCAGGCAGCAGTATTGCCGAACGCACTTGTATAAGGACTTACCGGATGATACAACAAAAAAGCCGGCAATACTAACGGATTGAACAATTCCGGATTTGAGAATTGCGAATTTTTATAGGTACCATTTGACAATCTAACAGAAGCCCCAAATGGCAGGTTTTCGCTGTTTCCTTTTTGTGCCACTACTATGATTGAGACTGACAGTAAAATCAATAAAAGGATATTCTTTTTCATCGTTTTGCTACATTTTACTATATATACAACTGAATGCACAAAAACTCAATGAAAAAAACAGCTATCTTTTATTCATTGTATTATCGATAAAGAACGTTTGTAATAATTATATAATTATCAGTACTTCCATAATGATTCACTCTCTTGTCACTCCAAAAAGGATGCTCTCCCAAAACTTCAACGGAGAAGGTATAATTATCGGGGTTTAATAGAGGAGAGATAAACTTAAGCTCCGGAGTTTCATTCTTACAATAAAAATCAACAACCGTATTAATAACCTCCTGATCTTTACTATTTTTTAAGATTACTCTCGCATATCCGCTTGTATTATTAGACTTTGATCTCATTGAAATTTGTTCTCCGGTAAACGAAAAAGTGATAATTGCTCCTTTTTCATTCGACCTGAACATATCGTCAGTGATATCCCATTTGCCTTGCGTCTTGACATTATTTTCTATCAACCTGAAATTATAGTTAACCGGAAACCAGCTTCCGTTTTTGTCGAAATTCCAACTTTCATAAAATTGGGGAATAGACATTTCATCGCCTTTGACAGTAATGGGTTGCCATACATAAGTCGCGGCGGAGTTTTGTTTTGGGAAAGACCAACGGTCTCCCATATACATGTTTAACGTATCATTGCCGGTTATTATGGGTAGAACAAACGAGCACTGAGAATTCCATGTCAATGAACCTTCCGGGGCAAAAAGTCCCCGGTGGATCCAGGGACCTTCTATTGAATGGGCTGTCAAATAGTAGTTATCATTCCTTTCCCAACTTGTTTTATTTGAAAATAGCCAGAAATAAAGGCCATTGCTCTTAAACATTGCAGGAGACTCTCCTCCTTTGGCAACATCAGAAACAACGAGCCGCTTTACGGATTTATAATCAGTTGACAGTTCATAAATAAAACCTTCGTGTGTCAGCAAATATCCTTTTCCGTCGCTATCCTGAAAAGAGCCTAAATCCCATTTGCGAATATAGCTGCCATCCTGAAGAATACTGCCTTGAAACTCGTAATTCCCGTTTATTGTTTTACAAGTAGCATATCCGACATGAGGATCATTATATTTCAAATCATCGCAGTGCATGTACATGATAAACTCCCCTGTAGCAGGGCATTTCATTACTTTCGGACGTTCCCCGACGCGATCAGGTCCCAATAAGCCGTTCTTCTGGCGCGGCAACACCGTATTTTCAAACTTCCAATTAATCAAATCTGACGAAGAATAGCAGGCAAAACCCACAAACGCGTTGGCGGTATCCGATTTAAATTCGCCGAACAAATAATAAAGTTCCCCTTCTTTAACAATACATGCACCGTGAGCGCTTACCGTATTATTATTCTGATCGAACCAGACAACTCCACTATTTATGGATTCATATTTTCCTTCCTGGGCTAAGATAGTAATTGACATTAAAAATGTGCCCAAAATGGTTGTTACAATAAATTTAGCTTTCATGAATTAATTGTTTTTTAAAAATAAGAATTATCTGCCGTAACTTTTCATATAAGGCTGCTCGGGGACAACTGTTGGATATGATTTATCTGACTTGAATATTAAATCAAAAAATGTCACGGGTTTCTCGGGTTGATCGACAAATAGGACGAAAGAGCCTTTTATACTTTTTAAGTCATTCATCGGTATTCTGTTTCCGGGTTCCGTAAATTTTGAACCATACCCCGTAACGAGTGCGTTTTGAGAAACATGAATCGAACCGTTAATATTTTCTATTCCGACATAACCATTCTCACTCCATAAACCAACGCCTCTCTGTTGGTCTGTAATGACGGCAATATCAACCAAGCCTCTGTTTCCTGCGAAACGAATGTCATCCTTATGGACCGCCCAACAACTACGTTCGTTATATGCGGTTTTTCCCGGTGTGTAGGAGAACGGACCCGCACCTAACCAGCGAAATACGTCAAACGAAGGATTTAATTTTAATAAAAGTCCGCATTCAAGGAAATTACCGCTCGCGTTTTCCGACGGTATAATATCATAGTCTAAATTAACCGTACCATTTGATCGCATATCTACAACAACAATACCCGAAACATATTCCTCCGGTTTTTCGATACGGTTCCAACGGCAGGCAAGCCTTATCTGTACTCCGTCTTTTTGTTCGGATGTTTCAAAACCTTCAATTACCGGCGTCAGAATATAAGGATTCCAATAAAACGTATCTTTTTGAGCCAGATAATCGAGAGTGATGCTAAGAGGCCTGCCAACACGAAGATACAGAGGCGTCTCAATGATTTGCCGGTCCTTTCCATCTTTAATTTTCAATACACCCTTGCCGGTAAGTTCAAAATGAACATCATCAGCACCTACGGATGCCATTGTTTTTGATATCCGGTTCTTACTTTTTTTCGCTTCAGGAAGGACTTCAACTAAAGAACGGTAATCTTTTGAATGGCCAATGATTTCTATCGGTAAAGTCTTCTCATATATCGATTTCCCTGACGGATCCAAGATTTCCATAGATAACATTAAATCATTGAAATCAACATTTTCCGGAAGATCGACATGCATGGATACCTTATCTTGCATTCCCGCCGGAGTCTGAAGCCAGACTTCTCCGCTTTCCAATATCCGTCGGACATTACAGACTTTCCAGTCGATTTTGTATCCATGCAGGGATATGAAATCGAAACGACTTTCAATGTCCAGATCAAATACATTGGATGCGCCTGATTTTGCATTTAATTTATCCGTATTAATGATGACTGGCGAATACACCTTTCTCACCTCGTAAAAATCTTCTTGCGGATAACCGTCGCCATATACAATACCGTCAGCCGCTTCTTTCCAGACTTCTCTTTTACCCTCTGCAACTTCGGATCTACCATAACTATCCATAAAGCGCATTGAATCAATCCAAACGCTCTTCAGGATCTTGTTTTTTTGATTGTCGCCCAAGGTCATGACCGTCTGATCCGACCAGCACCAGATTGAACCTCCAACTACCTTTTCTTCATTCAATATCCTTGAATACTTTGCTTCCAGATCTTCGAATGCGAGTCCTAATGAATGAGCATACTCAGTGTGTATGATTGGTTTGCTTGTATTCTTAACCGCCTCACTGATACGCGAATCACTTAGATAATGCCCCATAATTATATCGACATTCGGACTTGGATTTTTGGTAAATTTCATAAAATCGCCTGTTTTTTGGGGTAAACCGCGCGGACGGCCCGGGTCTTTTATACTGACATACTCAAGCACTTTTTCAACAATCGGTGTATAAGGATTTTCATTTCCAAGCGACCAGATAATGACAGAAGGACGATTTTTATCTCGTCTTAATGTAGCGTCCGCCCTTTCGATAAGTTCCGGCAAATACTCTTCTTTTTCCAGATTTTCCGCTCCTCGCGACCCGAATGGAATTTCATTACAAACATAAAATCCCATTTCGTCGCATAGCTGTAAAAAGTCCGGTCCGAAAGGATAATGTGCAGTACGGATAAAATTAATATTTGCCGCTTTCATCTTTTCCAATTGCTTACGGCGTTCTTTATATGTCAAAGCCCTTCCCAATTGGGGATCAATCTCATTTACACAAACTCCCCGTAAAAGGACCGGCTTATGATTCACCTTTAAATCGAAACCATCAACATACACACTTCGGACTCCTATACGTTCATTAATCCGTTGTACTACATATCCCTTATCATCGACAATACAGACTTCTATACGGTAGAGATTGGGGGTTTCAGCGGTCCATAGTTTAGGCTGACGAAGTATGCCTTCGAAGTCGTACACTTTTACATTCGGATCAATGGGCCGGCTAAAATCCAATATGTGATTATTAAGCGGATCAGATAAAGATATGTTTAATTTATAAGCGCTTCGATTTTCTCTGAAGCGATTTACATCTACACGTACTTTGACGATCGCGTCCGATTCCGGCGTTACTTCCGAAACAAAAGTCATATCTTCAAGGTAGACATTGTCTAAAGCGAATAGTTCCACGTCACGGGTTATTCCTACCAGCGACCAGCAATCGTTCGTATCGAACAACCAGCCGAATGATCTGCTTGAAACTTTCACACATAGGATATTATCGCTTTCCATATTCAAAAAAGGAGTAATATCAAATTGACACATATTAAAAGCGCTTCCATGTTCCCCTGCTTTGGTTCCGTTTATGTAACATTCATACCCGAAATGCACTCCGTCAAAACGGAGGATAACGTTTTTACTTTTCCATGCCGGATTGTATTTAAACGAGGTTCGGTACAGTCCTGTATATTCTCCGAGATCGCGTCCATATTCCGGTATTTTAAATCCTTGTGTTTCCCAATTTCCGGGAACTGCAATGTTATCCCATGGCCCCACATCAAAAGCCGGATTTTTCCAATCCGTATATTCAGCCGGAACAGTTAATCCTTCAAACAATTTGAATTTCCATGTACCATTCAAAGACTGCACCAATAGTCGTTCGCGGACAGGGTAAAACTGTGACTGGGCATCACTCGGAGATGCGATCGTTGTCGATATGAAGACTGAATTGAGTAATGAAAGAATTATGCATAGCAAGTATATTTTTTTCATGATCTGGTTTTATGTATGTTTATATTGTTTTTAGTTTGATATGTAGTCCCTGCCTTCACAGGCAAAGACTACATTATATATGAAAAATGATTGCAATATACTAATAATAACCGGGATTCTGTTCCAAATTGCCTTCAACATTCCTTTCGATTTCGCTGTATGGTATGGGCCATAAGTTCTGCCAATCGCCTGTTTGATATCCGAAAGGATTGTATTTCTGTGAACGCTCCACAAACTTACCTAAACGAAACAGCGTCACATTTCTGAACTCTTCGGTGGTAAGTTCTCTCGCCCGTTCATCTAAAATATAATCAATATCAACGTCAGCCGCATCTACCGGAGTAGCGTTCGCTCTGTTTCTTATTTTATTGATATCTGCTGCTGCTTTATTTTTATCCCCTTTATTTAAATAGGCTTCCGCACGTAAAAAATATGTTTCAGCCAGGCGGAAGCAATACTCATCCCTGAATGTGCCGCGTGCCGATCCTCCGGAGTGAATTAATTCATGCTCCCCGAAATCACTCAGTTTGTAGCTACCATCACTATTCTTAGCATAAGATTCTTCCGGGAAATTGCCCGTAACCTTCATCATGAAAGGAAAAAATCTTAACATTCTGTCGTCTGCGCGCAACCAACCGTCTTTTATCATATATTGCCCGTAACCTTTCGCTTTAGAATTATCAATCATCTGATCCCTTACAATATTATATGGAGAATTCCGGATGTCATTGTCAAAATCAGACAACCAAAGATCCTCTTCGAGGAAAGAGGACATCGCACAGTTTGCTTGTCCGCGCCCTCCTTTTTCGGCAGTAATTGACGGTGAAAAAGCGGCAACCAAACCGCCTCCGGACGCAGCTTCGACTTGTGCGCTTCGATATTGTGGCAGATAATTAGCACACTTGTAGTCTTCATAGTTTGAACCGGAACTGTTATATTCATATTGTAATACAAAAATGCTTTCGGTATTACCTTCCGAACGATTTATATTTCCATTCCGGAATAAATCCCAATATACATCGCCCGGTTCATTTTTGCGTACTCCAAACCTTGTTGTCATTAACGCCATTCCGGAATAATCGATGACTGCAGAAGCAGCTTCAATCGCTTCATCATATTGTTCCAATGAAATATAAATTTCCGAAAGCAGATGCTGTGCAGCCTGCTTGCTTAATTTCCCATCTTTAACGGTTTCTATATCAGGCAAGAGCGAAATCGCTTCTTTCAAATCCTCGCGGCATTGTTCATAAACCTCTTTCCGGGACGAACGGACAAAATTGGTTAGCGGCGTTGTACGATGCTCCAATTGCAGAGGAACGCCTCCATAAACATGCGCTAAAAAACGATATGCCATTGCTCTGAAAAATAGAGCTTCTCCGCGAAACACTTTTTTATTTTCATCATTGACTTCATTCGGCTGATCCAAGCGGTAAAAAATTTCATTCGCATTAACGATCGCCTTATAATTATCTTTCCAGAATGCTTCAACAACATCTAAAGTAGGAATGATGTAGGCGGAATAATTTGCAAAACCCGTACCGTTATCCCATCCCCAATAATATAAATCGGATCCTAATTGCAGAGCAATACGATAATCACTTGCCGTTGTCTGAAAATACATCGATCTCAGATTGTTATACAGATAGTTTGATGCTTGCTGAAACTGTGCATTCGTTATATATGAGTTTTCCGGAGCATAAAAATCTTTCGGTTTTTCTTCAAGCCAGCTTGTTTCATTACAAGATGCCATTGACATAACAAAAGTGATACAAATCAAAATATATTTTGTCTTCATAGTTTCTTTTTTTTAAAATTCATAATTTAATCCGAATGTAAAATGCTTCATTGGCGCATTGCTTCCTGTAACACCGATGCCGGCCTCCGGATCCCATCCGTCCCAATCCGTTATTGTAAAGAGATTGTTTGCACTGAAAAATGCTCTGGCACGATTGATTCCGGCCTTTTTCAACAATGGGGCAGGAAAGTTATAGGCTAACGTTAGCTCCTGTAGTCTGATAAAACTACGTTGTACATAAGGGCTTGTCGTAATACCACCCGTCCATCCGAGTTGCTGGAATTTCGCATTCGGATTTTCCGGTAACCAATAATCGAAATTATTGAAGAATGAATAGTTTTTTATCTGAGAGCCTGTATAGATATCCTTTAAAGGTTGGCCATAGTAATACTTAGAACCGCCTTGTATCGAATTAACAACTAATCTCAGCTCTATTCCCTTATATGTAAAAGTATTCTGTATATTGAAACGGTAAGAAGGATCCGTGTACCCTAAAATTTTACGGTCATTAGCCGCGGAATAGTTTCCATCTCCATTCACATCTTCCAACATGTACGTACCAAAAGTAAAGCCATTCGGAATAGTCCCCGCATTATAATCTGTAATTTGCCACATTCCGATAATATTATAGTCGTATACAACCCCATACGGTTTATTTATAAATATTTTTGAATCGACCAGATCATCCTCTTTGCCGTCACCATCGGCATCCAAACCAAAAATACTGACAATCTTATTACGGTTAAGAGAAAATGTAACGGTAGTTATCCATTCAAAATCTTTGTTGCGCACCGGAAATCCGGTAAGTGTAAATTCATGACCTTTATTACGCAATTTTCCGATATTTGATGTTACGGATGTAGATCCGTTTATCGCCGGAATATTTATGTTATAGAGCAAATTATGGGTATTTGAAATATAAGTTTCATAACTGCCGGATATTCGTCCGGATAATACACTGAAATCCAAGCCAATGTTCAATGATTTTGTAGTTTCCCATTTTAAACTCTGATTTGGCATTGCATTTACTCCCATCACCAATTCAGGAGTGCCGCTACCGTAAATATATCCGTTACCGGAAGTCATACTCGCCAGTGTTGCATAACGGCCTGCCGTCCGGTTACCATTTGATCCGTAAGAAGCCCTTAGTTTCAGATTATTTATCCACTTTATGTTATTTTTCAAAAAGTCTTCTTCGCTTATTCTCCATGCTACGGCCGCCGACGGGAAAATTGCAAATTTATTGCTGGCGCCAAAGCCGGAAAATCCATCCCGGCGCAATGTAGCGTTTACAATGTAACGGTCATTGAATGTATACCCCAGACGCCCCATCATATATAAACTCCGTTCTTCCCAGGCGCCCGTTTGAATTGAGTTCTGGTCACTTTGTCCCGCTTGCAGATAATCATATCCCAACGTCGGGTTCTGAAAATAATTTGCGGTCGCATTCGTATTTTCATATCCTCGTTTTTCTACACCATAAACCAAGGTTGCATTAATATCATGTTTTCCGAAATTACGCTTGTAAGTAAGAATATTATCCATTGTCCATGCATATTCGCTGCTGTTATTTTTATAACCCTGTCCCTGTAGTGAGTTTGCCACAGGATCGAATCCGAATTTTTTATAAAAGGTCAGATTATGCGAATAATTTGCGCGGTAACTCAATCCTTTTATAAACGGAAAGTCTACTTCAGCATAAAAATTTCCCGTTAAATTGTAACGTAAGTCGGTATCGGACCGTTGTATTTCCGATAACGGATTTTCTAAGCCGATATCCAGGTTTCTTATCAGCTCTCCATTCTCGTTATATGGAGACGTCAGGGCGCTTATTCTTGTCAGGCGACCATAATTCGGAGCAACTCCGGACATATCATTATATGAAAAAAAGGCTTGCGTACCGACTTTTAACCAGTTGGTTACCTTCGAGTCTATGTTTGCGCGTAAATTGTATCTTTTATAAGTATCATTTTTGATAAGATTTTTCTGATCTAATAAACCAAAAGACAAATAATAGGCGGACAATTCGTTTTTTCCGCGCAAACTGATATTATGGTTTTGTATATAAGGAACATCTTCGGTTAATAAGCCCCACCAGTCCGTATCCGTACCGTTTGCATATCCTTCGGAGATTGAGTTTAAAGTAAACACGCTTGTCGGCGACCAATCCGGATTTTTCTGTAAATAATCAGAACCAAGGCGGCTATTGATTAAGTCCGCATGTTCGATTTGGTTTAAATATTCGCTTCTGTTTAGTGGCTTCATATCCGGATTCATTAACTGTTGAAATGTAAACGTACCGTTATATTCAATCATAGGTTTTGACATTTCCTTAACACTCTTCGTAGTAATGAGCATAACGCCATTAGCTGCCTGTGAGCCGTATATGGCAGAACTGCTCGCATCTTTTAATATGTCCACGGATTCAATATCTGCCGGGTTGATATCATTAATATTACCCCGATAAATAATTCCGTCTAAGACAATCAACGGATTTGTGGTTCCGGATATCGAGTTACGTCCCCTGATGGATAATTCGGGTGAATCACCAGCGGAAGTTGTCGTACCGACATTAAAGCCTGCGACAGTTCCTTTTAATGAGTTGGCAATATTGATATTCGCCGAATTTTTCAAGGATGTCAAATCGGCTCTGACTACTGCTCCGGTCAGGTCACTCTTCTTCTGAACTCCGTATCCGACAACAACAACTTCATCCAAAAGCTGCACATCTTCGTGCAAAACAATATCCAGGAAATTCAGGTTATTCAATTTAATTTCCTGAGGCACATATCCGATGTAGCTAAACTGAACAATGTCTCCCACATTGGCCGCCAAATCAAATTTCCCGTCAATGTCCGTAATATTCCCCTGAGTTGTTCCTTTTACAACCACCGTAACACCAATGAGCGGTTCTCCCGTTTTATCTTTTACCATACCACTCACACGTTGTTGTTGATCCGGAGAAGAAATACTTTTTCGCGTAAGGATGATGTGATTGCCTTCTGTCTTGTAAGTGATTGAAGTTTCATTCAAAATAAGGTTCAATACATCAGACACGGGCGTATTCTTCACTTTGACGCTTCTGTTTAATTTTACATCCACATCTTCTTTATAGATGAATAAATAATTTGTTTGAGACTCTATCTCGTCTAAAATAGATTCCAGTTGAGCATTATTCCGGCTAATTGTCACTTTGGCATTTTGAGAGTGTCCGTATTCTGCCATAAGATTGGAAATGCAGAGAAATAAAAAGAATATCGATACTCGCATAATTCTAAATAATTGTTTTAATTGTAATTTTTCAGGGCAATAAATATCCAACAAAAGTATGTTTTTCATATATTTGCGTTTAAGTTGTTAATACGATTTTTAATAATTGTGTTAATACAAGCCGGCAAATGCTTGACCCATTTGTCGGCTTCTTTTACTCGTCAGTTTTCTTCATAGGCAATCATTATTTTTCATGGTTAATACTATTGTCTTTTGCATACGATTCTTTAACTATTTTTAAAAATAGCGTATAATGGAAAACATTCCCTAGTTAAATAATTCACTTTAACATTATTTCGCATTTGAATTATCAAATTTGAATTATCGAATATAGTACAACAAATGCAAACTATTATATATAAACATATCAAAGATAACGCTTACTATTATTACACAAACCGCTTATATACACGTCATTCTGAATACTTTCACACAGCTTCACAAATTCCGGTAATAATCAAATCCCGGATTTTCGTTTTTTGCAAATGAATTCTTCATTATCAGCGTGACAGACAATGATCCTGCGACACAGGCTATCTATTTCTTATTTTATATAAATAACTTCACTGTTTATGTCTCTGTAATAAGTAAAAGAAACATCATTCTTCAGAACATTCAGTGCATAATCCAATCCATCGGAAATTCTGAATTTACCTGTAATTTTAACATTCTCTATGGTAGTTCCGTCTATAATAATTCTTATGTCGTAGTATCTTTCCAGGTCTTTTATAATATCGGCAAAAGCCTTGCTTTTGAAGCAATATAGCCCCTCCTTCCAACGATATATATCATAATTATCAATCTGTTCTGCAACCAATTCGCCATCCATTAATATTACCTTATGATCTGGTAATAAAATCATCGAAACATTTTCATCATGAGGAGATTTGACATTAATCTTTCCCTCTATCAATGAAGCCTCAAAAGTATTTCTACACAAAGAGGCATCTACATTAAATGTAGTTCCTAACACTTCAATATCCATCACATGAGTACGCACTATAAACGGACACTTTTCGTTATGTGCGACCTCGAAGTAAGCTTCGCCGTCCAGTATTACTTCCCGTTTATCTTCCATAAAAGAAATGGGATATTGCAGTTGGGAGCCGGCATTCAGCCATATATTGGAACCATCCGGCAAACTGAGATTCACACGCTGACCGGCCGGAACTGTTACCGTTTGCATCGCTGCATTCACCTCACTTTTATCACTATTCATTAAAAGTAGGGATATCGTAATACCAGCCGTTATTACAACAACCGAAGCTATCTTCAGCACCTCTCGGATAAAACCGTTTCCTTTTTTATTTTCTTTAGTATATAATATTCCCGGCTGTTTCGAGTGTTCAACGAGAATCATCGCATTGAATAATTTACGTTCCCGACGAAACTGTTTGTTGTTTTCTTCGGACACATCAACCCATTCTTTTACAGCTTTCATCTCCTCGACAGAAGCATGACCTTCAAAAAAACGATATAATAAGTCTCTATCCATATTTTTATTTATTTAAATAGCGAACAACAGAAAGCATTCCCTAGTGAAAAAACATTTTTTTGTCAAAAATAGAAGAATAGTAGAGAAACAGGCAGATAATCTTTCAATGCTAACCGCAAAACCCGGATGGCTTTAGATATATGAAATTCCACTCCTTTTGTTGTCATCCCCAATAAATCTGCAATCTCTTTATGGGATTTATTTTCATAGCGACTCATTGTAAAGACACGCTTGGTCTGTTCAGATAAGGAATCCAATGTTTTATCAACGATCTCTTGTATTTCTTTTGTAAAAATATCATGAGGCTCAAAATCTTCCAGAGTAACAATCCGGCGGGAAAGTTCCCAGGAATATAATTCGGAAATTTCGTCCGAAGCACTTTGATGAATTTGTTTATGACGAAGATAATCGATGCATTTATGTTTTATAGTCGTCAAAACATAAGCCGGAATATTTGTATCAGTAGCCAAACGGTCTTTATTTTCCCAATAATACATCATTGATTCAATGACAAAGTCTTCTGCAATGACTTCATCATGCACATAGCTACAGGCAAAACGTATAAAACGTTGCTGATAATCTATAAAAAATTGATTAAATGCTTTTAATTCAAATGACATTGTATACAACTATATCATGGTATTACGCCGCAAATATATATCTTTTCTGCTGATTAACGGTATGAACGATGGCAGTAAAGTTCTTTTCTTATTTATCTTTCAAACTAAATATCAGCCAGTATCAAGCAACAAAAAGAAAAATTTTATTGCGTATTTCGAGACATAAACTCAGGATGCTAAACCAAACAACTTAATGTTCAAATAATCTCCTCAAAAAGTGTATCTTTGTTGACAGTAGTAAACTCATCAATTATGGATGTATAAATATTATTAAAGGATTTCGATATTTTCCATCTGATGAAGTATTACAGAAAAGATTTTGAAATAAAAACGCTAATTATTTAGAATTATGATTATTCCATTTATTAATTTTGAAGGAAAGGCAGCTGAAGCTATTGCCTTGTATGAAACGGTTTTTGATGTGAAAGATAAGAAAGTTTCTCTTTTCAGAGACATGCCCGAAGAGATGAAACAACATTTTCCGCGAGACACGGATGATTACGTGATGCATGCTGAAATGGTCATCAATGGGACACGGGTCTGGATTGGTGATACAACACAAGGAATTAACCCCGGTGACATGGTTTCACTTTCTGTTCCGCTATCTTCCCCGGAAGAAGTGCGCAGTACTTTCGATAAACTAAAAGAAGATGGCGAAGTTTACATGGAACCGGAACCGACATTTTACAGTCCTCTGTTTGGAACTGTAAGAGATAAGTTTGGTGTCATCTGGCATCTTATCTGCTAACTCTGTTTGTATATGGATACAGCAAAACCTAAAACAGTTGACGAATACATCGCATTAGCCTCACCAAATGTGAAAGAACATTTGGAAAGGATGCGAGTTGCCGTTTTACAAACAGCGCCCGAATCATTAGAATGCATTAGTTATGAGATGCCTGCTTATAAACAAAATGGTATTATCGTCTATTTCGGCGGATTTAACAAGCATGTCAGCCTATTCCCCGGCCCTGGAGCTATCGCTGCATTTAAAGATGAACTAACAGAATATAAAACTTCGGGAGGTACAATACGTTTTCCTGCAGACAAACGGTTACCTGTCACATTGATAAAGAAAATCGTCAAATATCGATTGAAGGAAAATCTGGCAAAAGCCAAATCAAAAAAGAAAAGTTGAATCAATAATTCCGGCTAACCGGCATTGAAATTAATTACCGCTTTCCGCGCCTGGGAATGTTGAAGCCGGCGATTGATCAGGTATAACTTCCCGTCTTTGATAAATTTGGCTCCGGTTTGTTTGAACCAGAACGATACATTTTGTTCCACACACAAATTGCGTAATTCCATAATCCAATCAAAACTACATGCACGGGCCTCGTAGCCAGATTCGCCACCGGCGATAACCTGTTCGACCCATGAGCCGATATCGTATGGAGTCAGATCGATTCGTTCCAGAAGCGGTTCGCAGGTTATTATTTTATGTTTTACCGGAGCGGCTTTATAAATTGGAAGACGGTAATCCGCCCGATCCTGATTCTCTATCGTACAACAAATAGTTACATGATCGTATCCGTCACCCCAATCATCAGGCAGGGACTCCTGTAAACGATCGATACGTTTGGTTATCATCATGAATTTTAAATCACTTCGGGTTCGTATCATATCCCATGCCTCGGCACGCCATTCATCCGCATCTTCCAGAAAGAAATCGGAAGTAAAACAGGTGTAGACCAATGATCCCGAAGGAACTTTATACTCTCCGTTCCGTTTCTTCCGCACCGGTAAATCAAAGTTTTTAGTTTTATAAACAGCTGTACTATCGATACCCCGTTTCGAATCACCCCGGTAAACATAACAATGTTTGCAACCTGCACTCAGCTTATAACAGCCATGCCACAGGTTCCACATCTTCGACTTCAATTCAATCGCATTTCGGGTCATTGATCTGGCTCTTGATTATCTCCGTTTCATGCATTCTTTAGTTGGTACCTGTTTTTCAGCGTTCGCTTTTCTTCTTCACCCAAAGATTTTATATATCCTTTCCAACCGGGACAAAAATTAATATGCCAACGCCAGAATCTCCCGATCAACGATTTGGGATTTTTATCATACTTTGTCCGTATCGAACAATTCTCACAATTATGCTGCGCCATTACATCTCCTTTTTAAGTTATATAAAAGAATTTTCATACTGATCGTATTTGGCAAAAGTAATCATTAAAAATGAAAAGCAATTTTTTATATCCGGACCTATTGCAGAAAGTTCAATAATCAAGCGAGAAAATAAATACTCCCTTAAAAAAGACAAACACCCAGGTTGGGTGAACCTGAGTGTTTGAATAACTAAATCCGGTATCAATAAAAATAAGTCCGATTACGTTAAGTACAACAACATAATATAATCTTCATCATTCTCATCAATCGTCTGAAAGCCCAGCCTCTCGTAAAGACGAATCGCAGGGTTTCCTTTGGTTATGCTCAATGAGACCTGATGATAACCTTCCGATTTCATCAACACGATCATTTGCTCCATCATTTGCGTTCCTATGCCTTTGCCACGATACTCCTCAAATAGAGCGATGGCGATTTCAGGTGTTTGGGCGTCAATATAACCACAACCCTTTATCTCTCCCTGAAATGTACGTATCCAAACAGCTCCGGCTATTTTGTCATCAACTACAGCCATCAGGCAATGATCATTCTTTCCCTTTCCCCAATTGTCCCAATACACCCTGACTTGCGGCAGATATATCACGTTCTTCGGATAAGGATTCTTCGGATCGGGATGATAAATAGCTTCGTACATGATATCTTCCATCAGGTTATATTCTTCGGGAAGAATCTTTCTGATTATAATGCGATCCATCATCATATCTTCTTCCCGATATAAAAGACATAACCATAAAACTCTTTGTACCTGAAATACAACTCCATTTCATATCGTTCAAAAGCGATATAATTCTCTGCGACTTTGTTTCCTGCATACTTTTTCAGAAATTCTTCCTGGACTTTCGCCTGCGGAGCATAGAAATGTTCTGTCCAGCAATCTTCCGGCAGGATAAAAGTTGCAACAGGAATATAACCTGCATTCTGCATTTGAGCCACTTTGTTCGGAATGGTGTCTATTTCGGAATACGATTTCATCCAGAATTCATTGATTTCATCAGGACGTTCATCGGTAAACCAGGATACTTCCGATACAGCAATATAACCACCGGTCTTCAGAAACTCACGCCATTCATTCAATCCTCGCTGAAAGCCAATATTATAAATAGCTCCTTCCGACCAGATCAGGTCCAAAGATTCCTTCCCGAAAGAAAGGTTGTCCATCGAACCAATAATGCCTTTTACTCTATCCGAAAGTCCGAGTTGTCGGGCATTCCGGTTGAATATATTGATAAATCCGGGGAAAAGGTCTATACCTGTAATCTGTCCCGGTGCATTCCCGGCCAGCGTCATAGTCTGTCCGCCTGTACCGCAACCAAGGTCAGCAATACAAGATTGTTCAGTCAGGTTGTCGATAAAGCCCAATGCTTTAAGGGTTACTTCGGAACTACCCGGTCCCTGACGTTCCATATTTGAAAAATATTCGCAAATTAAATTAAAATCAAATTCGTAAATTGACCGGTTAAGCGAGGACGAAGCTAATTCATTTGCTTGGTCGAGCGCGAGGTCATTGGAGCGTAGCTCAATTGATTTATTTTCGTGACTCATCGTGTTTCTGATTAAAATTATCTATCTGTTTCTTCACCTCTCCAATGTTCCGGTTTATTCAATTCATTGGAACATTTTATTTTTCCCCTACCGACATCAAATCCTTCCGGGCTTATTGATTGAACCATCCAGCAATCGCTATATTCTTCCGGAATCGGATAGGGCGCAGGATAGCCTAAGCGGGCCGCATGCGGTATAAAACCATATTTCGGATAATATTCCTTATGGCCTAATACGAAAACAAGGTTCGAACCTTTTTCCCGTAACTTTTCTATTCCTGCATTTATCAGCATTCCGCCGATACCTTGTCGTTGATATTCCGGTTTTACAGCTAAAGGCGCCAGAATATGCATCATCGGTTGTTCTTGTTGTTCACTGAAATAAGCTCTGGTAAAAAGAATATGCCCGATAGCTTCATCTTTATAAAAAGCAAGAAGCGAAACTATCGGCTGGGCTGTTTGGTCGGTTAATAACTCTGCGGTGAGTTTGGCTCAATGTAAAACCCCGGTGGAGTTGCTAAGTTTTATGCGAAAAGTTT
>JAITVS010000129.1 GCA_031285685.1 Tannerella sp. | reverse complement strand
AGCCGGGAGAACCGATCGTATGGAATGGGAAATTGATCATTTCCTGTTTTGACATCGTCACAGGCCCGGATAAAACAAACACAGGGCATGATAAACCTTTCACTCTGGCACAATTGGAGTTAATTGATAAGCATCTTTAAATCAACTGTTTATGCTATCAAAAAAAACATCTAAATGTTTTTCCAAAAACAATTAAATGTTTTTAAAAAACAATTAGATGTTTTTCCAAAAGCATTTAGATGATTTTTTGCCGGGATAAACCGGCCTGCTCACAGTAAATCTTAAAAAGTGTTTCTATATATTATATATTAAATGAAAAAGTATTTATCAACATTTGCAGGATCGGCGATCTGCGGAGGTTTTGCCTTCGGGATATGGCCGGAATTATGGAAGACCTACGGTTTAATGGGGGGCTGGATCGCGGCAACCCTGATCATCGGGATTATGTGGTATATGAATCACTATAATGGGGCTATACTTAATCCGGAAGGAAAAATATGGCTGGATCAGGGATGGTGTATTGGCGCGGCCGGAATATCATGGGGTATTGTTCGTTATCAGGGGGATCTTTCCGCTTTTTTTCTGGCGGCACCCACTTTGATTTGTTGTCTGGTCGGCGGCGCCTTAGCCGGAGTTGCCGTATGGATTATTCGTGCATATCAAACCCGTTTAGAAAAAATGGAGGATAACGTATGAACGAATGGCTACAGGCATACAATGACTTATGGGGCATGTATAATGCCGGGATTATCACCAGTATATTCGGCGCTTTCGCGGTGACCTTTACCGTTCTGTTATGTTGGCCCAAGCTGGTGAAAGATTTCGGAGCGAAAGGAGGATTTATTGCGGCTGCAGTTATTATCGGAACATTCTGGATAGTCAATCATAAATTGCCGGGTTACGGTTTCTCTACCGGATTATTATTAGATATGGAAAACTTGCCGATGCAGTTTAGCCTGATACATCAAGGAGCACACGGATCTGCGCCTTGGGTGGATATGGGATTTGCCATAGCGATGGGATTTGTGGTTGCCGATTTATTATGTGCTCCGAAAGGAATACGCCTGAGTTTGGCAAAAGAAGCTTTTCCCCGTTGGGTAGTCATCATCCTGGGAGGCATTGCCGGAGGTGTTCTGGTTGGTCTGACCGGTTATACGAACGCTCTATTGTAAATCATTTCAAAAAAACTCACGATGTCAAAATATATTATAGCCCACGATCTGGGTACGAGTGGAAATAAAGCGACCCTCTTTGATGAAGATGGAAAACTGGTTTGTTCGCATGTCGCCACTTATGAAACCGTATATAAGGAAGGAAACCGGGCTGAGCAGAACCCGTCTGACTGGTGGAAAGCTATTGTAGAAACTACCCGTTCTTTACTTGGGACAGTATCTTCGGACAGTATAGCCGGAATTGCCTTAAGCGGACAGATGATGGGTTGCTTGTGTGTGGATAAAAACGGTGATCCGCTTCGTCCGCATTTGCTTTATTGCGACCAGCGTTCGGTAAAACAAGAAACCCGGATCGCGGAAAAAATCGATCCTTTGCGTTTTTATGAGATAACCGGACATCGGATCAGCGCCTCTTATTCTATTGAAAAACTGATGTGGATCAGAGAAAATGAGCCTGATATTTTCCGTAAGACTTATAAGATGCTCAATGCGAAAGACTATATTAACTATCGTCTTTGCGGCGTAATGGCGACAGATCCTTCCGATGCTTCGGGAACCAATGCCTATGATCTGAACCGTTGGCAATGGAGTGAAGAGATCATAGAGTTGGCCGGTTTGGATTTGTCTTTATTTCCGGAAGTACGTTCTTCTATTGAGGTGATCGGAGAAGTCGGAATGCAGGCAGCCAAAGAAACCGGCTTGAAAGCCGGAACTCCGGTAATTTGCGGAGGAGGAGACGGGAGTTGCGCCGGTGTAGGTGTAGGTTGTGTTTCTCCGGGCAATTCATATAATTATCTGGGATCTTCGTCCTGGGTGGCTTTAACGGTAGAGAAACCGATTGTCGATGAACAAAGGCGTACGATGAACTGGGCGCATGTTGTTCCCGGCCTGTTGCATCCATCCGGCACCATGCAGACGGCAGGAGCTTCATATAACTGGATGATAAACCAGCTTTGCGCATACGAGCAGCAACAGGCAAAAGCAATCGGTTTGAGTGTATACGAAGTGATTGACGAACAGATACGGAAATCACCATTAGGGGCCAATAAACTTTTGTTTTTACCTTATCTGCTGGGAGAGCGGACTCCTCGTTGGAATGTGGATGCCAAGGGTGCATTTGTCGGTTTGACATTGAGGCATACACACGGTGACATATTGCGTGCTGTAATGGAAGGTATTACTTTAAATCTGGGATTTATAGTCAATATATTCCGCAATCATGTACCTGTCGATACAGTGACGGTAGTCGGTGGTGGGGCTAAAAATCCAATCTGGCAACAAATGATGGCTGATATATATCAAACGGAAATCCTTATTCCGAACTATCTGGAAGAAGCGACTTCCATGGGTGCAGCTATTCTGGCCGGTATTGGTTCCGGATTATTTAAAGACTTCCAGGCTATCAATCGTTTTATTCACATACGGAAACGAGTGTCTCCTATACCGGAAAACGTCGAAAAGTATAAAAAACTGATGCCTGTGTTTGATCAGGCTTATCATGCTCTTACGGGCGTTTATAAACAATTAGCCTCTTTGGAGTTATAAGTTAAATTATAAAGTTAAGGCTCTTAAATACTTTAAAATCCTATTTAAAAAAATGAAAAGTATAATCGTAACAACCCCCGGCCATATAGAGATATGGGAAGTGGAAATTCCTTCAATCTCTCCTTACCAGGCATTGGTTCGCACCGAAATGGTTGCTTTCTGCAATGCCACAGACAGCAAATTAATTGCCGGTAAATTCCCCGGCGAAAATACCTATCCTATGGGTTTAGGGCATGAAAACGCAGGGATCGTAGAAAAAACAGGAAGTAAAGTCAGAAACTTTGCTGTTGGCGACCGTGTAATCGGCGGACTTATCTCCTCATTTGGAGAAAACGGCCCTTATAGCGCCTGGGGAGGTTTCAGCGAATATGTGATAGTCAATGATTTTGACGTATTAAAAGAAGAAGGATTAGCAACGCCGGCACATGGTTGCTGGGATAGTTTCGAGATACAGAACAAAATACCAAAAGATATCGGGCCGGAAGAAGGCGTGATCTCCTGTACTTGGCGGGAAGTTTTGGGAGCATTTAAAGATTTCCGTTTGGAAGCGGGAAAAAAAGTCCTGATTTTCGGATCAGGCCCGGTAGGTCTTAGTTTTGTTAAATTAGGGAAACTGTTTGGTTTGGGACAAATTGATGTTGTAGATTTGCTTCCGTCCAAACTGGAAGCGGCTCGAAAAATGGGAGCTGATCATACTTATACGCCGGAGCAGGTTTCGAGACCTGAATTTATCGTGGAAACCAATCGTTCTTACGATGCTATTATAGATGCTGTCGGTACGGACGTGACAGTGAATAGCGGCCTGCCTTTATTAAAAATGACGGGAGATATGT
>JAITVS010000085.1 GCA_031285685.1 Tannerella sp. | reverse complement strand
CAAATGTGACCTGATCATATTGTCTTGAAGCAAATAGTTTAAATGCCTCTAAAATTATGATATCTTTTGTTGGAAATTTCCCTTTCGCGCCTTTTGTTCTCATCTCATTCGTTATTTGTTTTTTTGATAATCCTACTACTTGCAAAAATACTACATAATATCAATAAAAAAACAATTTTAGGCAGTTTTATTATTCCATAAAGTCTAAAAAAATGTATATTTGCACAGAATATGTGGTTAATATTAACAAAAAATGCGATATGAATTATACAATTACGCTAACGGCCAATAAATTGAGCAAAAATGGCTCTATAATGGGTAAGGTCAAAGATTTTAAAAGAGAAATGGAACAGCATGAAAAGGGAGCTTTAAATGTGTATAAAAAGAATCCTCAAATGTCTGCATGCGACAGGGTTGTTACGGTTTATAACCGTCATACCAAACAAAATGTGGAAGCAATTATGTTTGGCTCAAACAGTTATTTGGGAGCATCCAATCTGCAAAATGCCAAAAGAGAAGCCGTAAAAGTAACGGAAGAGTTTGGGATCGGTTCCGGAGGCGTACCACTGTTAACAGGGACGACTATTTATCAGGAAAGACTTGAACAGATCATTGCACAACTTTCGGGTTTCGATGATTCAATTATATTCTCGTCGGGATATACCGCGAATCTGGGGGTTATTTCAGGATTAATCCGGCCGGATAATTTAATCATTCACGACAAATTGAACCATGCCAGTCTCCTGGATGCTACAATGTTGTGCGGTGCAAAAATGCTTCGCTACAAACATAATGATATGCATGCTTTGGAAAAAATCCTGAAAGATAATCAGAAACAATATCCGGATGGAATATTAGTGGCTACAGACGGAGTTTTCAGTATGGATGGCGATATCGCCAACCTTCCTGTAATATTGGAACTTGTAAAAAAATACAACGCGATCCTATTGATAGACGAGGCTCATGCTACCGGAGTAATCGGCGAAAAGGGAGCCGGAACATTATCCCACTACAAGATCAAAGATCGCGAAAACATCATTGTTACCGGAACTCTAAGTAAAGCCGTAGGCACAGTCGGAGGATATATTACCGCATCCCAGGAAGTAATAGACTATCTTCGCATTTACGCAAGAAGTAATATGTTTTCAACATCCCTGCCTCCTGCTATATGTGCATCGGCCATTGAAGTTTTCAAGGCCATGCAGGAAACGGATATTATTGAGAAACTTCGGAATAATACCGCATATCTTCAGCATAAATTAAGAAATGAAGGATTCAATATCATGAATACAGCTACAGCGATCATCCCATTGGTAGTCGGAGATCAATCAATCTTAACAAAAATGTCGGTAGATTCTCTGAATAAGGGTGTTGTTATCAATCCGATATTCCCGCCTGCCGTACCGGCAAACCTGACACGTTTCAGGATCAGCGTAATGTCAAGTCATACAAAAGAAGATATGGATTATTTAGTAAACGTTATAATCGGATTATTTGAAAAATATAAGTTAGAAAGGTATGTGTCGAAATGATATTTCTTACGAGTGGTATGATTCCGTCAGTGAAATAGACAAATCAGATTGGGTGGAAATTTACGGGTGTTCTTTATTAAAAAGCTATGAGTTTTTTCAGGCAATGGAAGCTTCTGTTTTTCCAAATGTTACTTACCACTACTTAAAAATATATGATCCGGGAGATGTCTTGTCGATTCTCCCCTGCTTTAGTTATCATCTGGACATCGTAGATATACTGGTCAACGTATCAGTAAAAAAAATGATAAAGACAGTGCGGAAAGTGTTCCCTCGTTTTTTTATGCTGAGAACGTTTGTCTCCGGCTCTTACGCTTCTTCGTGCGAGCATTTTATAGAAATAAAAGAAGATACGGATATGGAAAAAACCGTAGCAGTCCGGTCAATTATCAGCGAACAATTAAAAAAGATGCAAAAAACACAAAAAGCATCCGTAACAATGATAAAAGAGGTGCGTGACAGCCAGCTACAGAAAGTCTCGGATACTTTATCAGAAGATTTTTTCTTTTTCAGTGCATTTCCGACAAATTTTATTCCGGTAGGCGGATTATGCAGTCCGTATCCGGTTGCGCTCAAAAAGAAGCACCGGAAGAGATTCCGTAAATACAAGGAAAAATTTGAGCAATCATTTACCTGGAGTCTTATTCCGGATTTTGATGAGTATACAAAAGTTTTGACCGAATTATATCTTAACACACTTGAAAAATCAAAGAATAAGTTCGAGATATTAAACGAATCTTTCTTTTCAAATATTAATAAATATATGGCGGAAGAATCGTTCCTGCTGGTCGTAAAAGACCTCGAAGGAAAGATCCGTCTGATGGAGATCGTCTTAGAAGAAAAAGAGAAGTTGATTCCTTTGTATTTGGGAATTAAGTATATGGATGACGACGCAAGGGTTTTATACTTAAATACCATCTTCAGAACTATTGAAGAGGCCGAAAAGCGAAATAAAACGGTAGTGGAGTTTGGCCAGACCAGCTACTACCCGAAAGTCATGTCCGGTTCTTTCGTAGAAGATATTCACTATGGATTTTACTCTTGTAAACCGGTTGTGCAATTTATGATCAAACATTTGTTCAGAAGTATATTTTCACCGATGTCTGTTCCTGATAATGTTTATTTAGACAGTGTGAAGGGCGGTATCATCGCTAAATATAAGAAAATGGGATATAGTATCATGAATGTTAAAAATTAATGAATGTATACATGGATCTATGATTAATTTTATTATATTTGCACAGAATTTACGGTATAAAATATATACATAAGTGGATAAATATTACAAGATACCAATGGATTTTGTTCGTATTTTTGAACCGAATATACGAAACCTTTCTACATGCAATGAAAAGGAATCTATTGAGAAAAACCTGGAACTTATTATCACGACCTGTCCGGGAGAAGACAAATATGATCCGGAATTCGGTTGCAGGATATGGGATCTGGATTTTGAACGCGTTGTTTCCAGGTCGCGTTGGGAAGAACAGTTTGTAAAACACATAGCCGAAGCTATCCGGAAGTATGAACCACGGGTATCGAATGTGGCTCCGAAAGTTTCTTTTGTCGACACAAGAAAAGATTATGAGTTTACAGGAGTGACTTCTGTCCGTAAGAGGGCCGATATAAGCATTGATGCAACAATCATCAGCACGGGTAAAAAATATTGCTTTTTCTATTCATTGTATTTGGGTCCTTTATCATCGGATTAATGCGTTATGGACAATAAAAAAAGATATTATAAGGAAAATATAAAGGACCGCATGTATAAGAATGCGGCGAATCTGTGGGGCATCCGGAATATTGACGATCTGGACCCGGTAGTGAAGCTGCTGGTAGAATCGTTAGCCAGTGAAATATACAAAATTTCTAATGAACTAAATAACATTGAAATTCGCATCCTGGAACGTATTGCAAGGTTGCTGACTCCAGATATTATGCTGATTGCACGTCCGGCGCACATGATCCTTCATGCGCAACCGGTAGAGGAAAAACTGTTGCTGGATAAAATGATGGGATTTTATTACGACGACCCGATTTTCAATCAGAAATACAAAACGAATATAAGCTTTTTTCCGGTTGACTGCTTTTCACTGATAAAAGGCCAGGTAAAAAAAATAGTATGTGGAAATAATTTATACACGATTGACAATTTTTACAACAAGGAATTATTGACACGCAGCAGGGTTCGCTCCGAGAGGTTGGTCCGGACAGCCTGGATCGGCCTGGAACTGACGCCGGGACTGAAAAAAGTCAGCAATCTGTCTTTTTACTTTGACTTTCTGAATACGGAAAACAACAACGAATACCTTCATCTGCTCCCATATACAAAATGGGAATGTAATGGAGTGCAGGTCAGCACATACAGTGGTATATATACATCTTCGAACGTTTATGATAACGCCCAGGAGGCATTTTTTGAAGGATACAACCTTTCTAATATTTCCGATGAAAGTATCAGGCGCCATTACAACCATCATTATCTGACTGTCGGTAGCGAGATCGTAAACGCACAATCCGGAAAAAAAACGTTTCCGGATGAACTGAAAGAGTTCTTCAATGAAGATCTAATCGCATCGTTCGAAGAATCTCTGTTGTGGTTTAAAATTGTTTTTCCACCTAACTTTGATGACGAGTTAATAGATAATGTTTTCATTTCCATCAACTCGTTTCCCGTAGCAAACAAAAAACTGCTGTCTTATAATACGAAAACAAATAAAATGACCAATATAGTTCCTCTGGCAACAACCGATAAGGATTATTTTTTATCGGTCAACTCCGTTGTCGACTCTCACAACCGGCATTATAAACAATTACCATTTCGCGATACCGACATGCACCAGTTTGGAACATACAGCATAAAAAAGGGAGGGACGGAACGTTTTGATACAAGAAATGCAAAAGAATATATTTTGAACCTGATTGACTTATTAAGGGATGAAGGCGTTTCTTTCTCCTTAGTCGGAAAAGGGTTTGTCGGAGAATATATTGAAACGGCGGAACGCCTGATCATGACAATGGAACAAAAACTTTCGGAAATAGGTGTTACCGGGGAAATTCCGTCTTACCTGATTGTAGATACAAATGATGAAGCCGACACGATTTACGTGGATTATTGGATTACGAACTGTGAAATCGCAAACGATATCAAATCCGGATCGCCGCTTTTTCCTTACAATAACACGTTTGTCAATACGAATCAGATTTTTTCAATATCCCAGACGACCGGAGGACGAAGCTCAACAAGAACGAATAATGCATTGGATATGTATAAATATGTTCTTACCAGCCGGGAACACATTTATACTTCGGAAGACATTGTAAACTTCTTTTACAGTGAATTTGGCGACATCATCCTTTCCGCAGAAGTGAAAAAAGGAGTCCAGGTCAGCCCCAAACCCAAAGAAGGGCTGATACGGACCATTGATGTGTTTGTTTCATTAAAATCCATCTTCGGGCAGAACCAATCAGAAACCGAAGTGAAGGATAAACTGACAAACCAACTGATGGAAAAATCCCCCGATTCGTATAACTACCGTGTGTTTATAACTAAATCCGAGAAATGATATGAGCCCTTTCTTTGTGAGTTTTTTTACCTCTTATTTATTTATGCCTTTACTGGCAATGATTTTTATGTTTGTTGTTTACTTTGCGGCAAAGAGAAACAAATTGCTACGGAATAAAAAGCTTATATTTTACGTTCTGCTAACATCATTAATACTCAGCATTCCGGCATTACTCGGCTTTATCGACTATTGGTTTATGCCTTATGTTTATCTGTCATTACAGATATTATATGGCATTCTGGGATGGTACAACATAAAACTGATCCATCATTTCATGCCGGATGTAGAGAATAAGCCTTATATCGTTGAATTCCTGGTTCATTTCCTGATGATGTTTGTCGGAGCCGCCCTGTTTTCCCTGATATTCAATCTTTGCAATGAATTGAAATATGGCATCTGGGCCAGCACATGCCTGCTTACATTCATTCTTCCTTCGCTATATAAAGCCCTGTATGAAAAGTATATGGCGATACCGTTGGAGATCTATAAAGTATGGAAATACTCAGGTAATTATGACCTGTCCCCCTTTGATAAAATGGACTATGACAAATTACTGGTTATGGAAGTTGAAGTATTTAAGCGGGTTAACGATCATGCTCCGACCAAAGTTAAAGCAAAAGCTCCCGACAGCATGTCTTTTGGCGTATGGTTCCAGAAGTTTATAAGCGATTATAACATGAAATTCCCCAAGCAGCCGATCGAAGTGTCTGACGGAGCTGATTTATACGGATGGATTTTTTACGTAAAACGTTCTTTTTTTCACAGGCGCAGATACATCGACTACGAGCAGCCATTTACTCAAAATAAACTGAAAGAAAAATATACGATTGTGGCCAAGCGTGTCAGCGAACAAACCAACGAAGAGATTGTTACGAAAGTAAATGAAAATACAACAACGGGACAACAGAGCTCTGATTCATGAAATAAATAAAAATATAAAAATATGCTATATCAGTTAGAGAAAAAAATGGTTAATTGGGTGGATGGAATGAAAATTTCCAAAGAGCACCTGAAGCAAACGGAAGATTATTTTATAGATGTTGTCCGTGACGCAACCAACATGCGCCTGATGGAATATAATTTCGGCCTGCTTCCTCCCTATAAGGGAGAGAAGCTATCAAGCGATTTTGAAATTACCGAACGCATATCCAATCATGTCGAGATCGAACTACGCCGTTGCAATGCCATAACACCCGGAGGATGCCGCATCACAATCAATCCGATAGATGCGTCGGATTACTTGCGTCTGGATTATCCGTTTGAAGAAGAGGTTGACGTAACGGAAGGTGAAGACGGTAACTTATATTGGGATGTCATATTGGTTGTTCGTCCATTTGACAGGGTTCCTCTGGGTGCTCCCGACCCGGAGGAAACCCCTCCCCGTCATCCGGATGCCGGAAAATCGTACAGCTTGTTTATCAAACCGGCCGGACAAATCAATTCCGAAGATTTCGGCATGCATCACCTGATAATCGGCCGTGTAACAAAAATTGCCGACCGTTACGAAGTGGATCACTCCTACATCCCCCCCTGCACTTCCATGAGCAGCCACCCCGACCTGAAAGGGTATTACGAACGGTTCGGCAAATACTTTAACGAGATAGAAATCTCCTCCCATAAAATTATACAGAAAATACATGAACAGGCAGATAAGTCATCTGCCATCGCCAATAATATCAAGTTGGTATGCGAACATTTACTGACTTACATTGCGACTGTTTATTTCCGCTTCCGGAATACCGGCCGCAATTATGTCCCGATAGAAATGATCGATACGTTTTCTGCCCTGGCGCATACGACATTTATCAGTATTAATTTTATAAATAAGAAACAGAAAGAGGAAATGCTCCAGTATTTCTATGAATGGAGCGACGTGACCCCGGGCAATTTTGTGGAAATACTCACGGATATGCTCGAAGTGACATACAATCACTATGACATACGCAAAATGATGGATAAAACAGAATATTTTCTGTTGGAATTCTCAAAATTGTGGATCAAATTAAGTACGCTGGAATATATAGGCCAGCATAAAGAAAATATTGTTGTCGCTGAAAAAACACAAAAGATAGACGTAGCCACACGGCGGTCGGAGTGGACAATTATAGACTGATACATGCCTGCTGATAATAAAGATGTCTTCTGAAGATAAAACAAAGAAAATTATTGACCTGGATTCGACGGATAAACAGGCAAACACAATCGATTCGGATTATAAAGCCGAATTGGTTGCAGCCAGTCTTGTGGAACAGGGTTACGATCTCGACCGGATCATCATCACCCGCGAGGGAGCCGCTCGCCGCGGATTTGCAAAAGACATAGAAAGCATTAATATTCAGTTTTCCCAGTACGATCTACTGGACTACCTGTATATAAAAGCAAACAAAGAAGGCATTTATGATATATTGCCCGAAGGGCTGTTCCATCAATCCACACATACCAAAAAAAATAAGGACAAGGAAGATATCCTGGACGATATCAAACTTCACCGTCAAAAAGAATTTTTTGCCCGGATATTTTTTCGTCCTCTGGAAATCGAAGTGGACCGGATGCTGATCGAGGCCAATCTGTTTGAAACCCGGTACGACAAAAAAATAAGCAACCCGAACTTTGTAAATATCTTTGTACAGTACTGGCCGGTTCTTCAATTACTAAAAAGGAAACAGGCAATATTTTTCATGCATGCCATATCCGTGTTGCACAAGGTTCGGAACCGGTATCGTGAAATAGAAATTTCAATGTCGTCCATACTGGATGTTCCTGTCAGAATAAAGGAGGTTAAAATGCCGGCCAAAGAAGCCAGCCGCTATTTTGAGTCCAGGATAGGAGATACCTATCTCGGAACGGATTGGGTACTGGGCAAATGTTTTGACGACGGAAAGTATGATTTACATATAACCATCGGTCCGATATCAGCGAAGGAGATGGAATTTTTCCTGGAAACGGCAACCGGAAATACGCTGTTTAATTACCTCTGCAAACTATTTTTACCGACAGATATCTTTGTGGAAAAAGAATTTAAAATACTGCCGCAAGATGCGGATTTTCTGTTATCGGGTGATGAACAGATCACTTATTTGGGTATTAATACATTCATATAAAAATGACTTGTGCCGGAATTAGATTCTCAGCAATAAAGCTTTTGGGGCTGGCGACCGTTATGAGTGTGCTCATTCCGTCCTGCACATCCAAACATACGGACGGACGGACCACACAATGGGCGGACGACAGCAACATAGCAAAGCCCGACAGCATAGCGGTCAGTATGGCTGATATCGGCAAGTTCCCATACCTGGCACCTCCGGAAGGGTATTTATACGACCGGTATGCCAAAAACCGGAATTTTGCCGAGAAGTATCACTTTTATAAAGATTCGTCTATTGTCACAATCGGTGGGAAGTATTTCCGGGCGCTTATCCGGAAAAATGACGACCGAAAATACCACAAGGAGCCATTCAGCGATTCGCTCATTGTGTCCCACTATGAAAATGCAATCAGACAGTTGGGAGGTATAGAGGTGTATTCGGATGATAAGCCGTTGAAAATACTGGATAGCATAGATAATGATATGGCCAATCAACCTATTGCCGGCAGTTATCGTCAATTCATCATCCGCACGCCAACCGGCAATGCGTGGTTTCATCTGGAATATGATTATGACAGCATTCAACAGGTTGTATATTCCGTTATATTCGAGGGAGCCATAAACGAGCAGGTGTTTTTCATGCCTGCCGACATCATGCGGATAGCCATAGACCGCAACGATAAAGTTGTGTTGTATATAAACTTCGATAAAAACCAGGCGACACTTGCTCCGGATGGCGACGCCCAGGTCCGGGAAATTGCAAAGCTGATGCAAATGGATACAGGTTTGCGTTTGTTTATGGAAGTTCATACGGATAGTCTGAGCACTCCCGACCGGGATAAGCGCCTGTCAAAAGAACGTATCGGTACAGTGATTAAACGGCTGGAAAATCTGAATATAAAAAAATACCGTTTGGACGGAACCGGCTTTGGCTCCGAAAGATTACTTGTTTTGAGCGACTACGACGAAAACAGGTCCAAGAACCGGCGGGTTGAATTGATCCGGACAAGTATCAACGAGACCGGATTGAGAGAAGCATTAAATAAAGACGGCAAAGCGATTTTACATATACGTTTCGAAACGGGAAAAGCGACATTAAAACCGGAAGAACTCGAAATAGTGGAAGAGATTGCCAAACTACTGAATAACGACGAATCATTAAATCTCTCGATAGAAGGACATACCGATGATGTAGGCTCTTCTGAAGCAAACAACCTGTTGTCGCTGGAGAGAGCGAGAACGATACGGAACGAACTGTTGGGGATGGGAATTTCTTCAAAAAGATTAAGTGTTGCAGGCTACGGCTCCATGCGCCCTGTTGTAATGAATAATTCTGCCGGGAACCGGGCCAAGAACCGGCGGGTCGAAATTGTAAAAATTAAAAGATAATATATGATGGAAATATGCAATGAAATAAGTAACCTGTTGGGCATTATGAGAAAACGGAAGCAGGATCGTCAGCGCTATATGCAATATCCCGCCACCCGGGAAGAAACAGATGAATTGTGCCGTACAACCAAAAAGCGGTACGATATGGAATTAAGTTCGGTATACCGGTCTATATTACTTACCACAAACGGCTTCAGGGAAAACGGAGTTGTATTGTATGGTACGGAGACCCGGCTACTGGAAGGATATAAAGAAGATATGTATGTAGAAGGTTTTTTGGAAGCCAACGAAGAGTGGAAGCATAACATTGATCTCGCCAATCATATTGTATATGCCGAATCAGACACCTATCTCTTCGCACAATCATCCCGGACAGGATTATTCTCGTGCCATACACGAGGCGATTTCGAAGAAAGTCTCTTATGGGAAACTCCAAACGATACATTCTTTTTTGAAACGATACTGAAACTTTCCGTCGATGACGATTTTTACATTCAGGATGTTCTGAAATAAACGGCATCTTATCCATAAAATAAATAGTATGAAAAGTATAAAAAAATAATATAAAGCCCCCATTACTACGCAAAACATAATCCTCCAATTACCTATATCATATAAATACGCCGGAAAATAACCGCAAAGCTACTATAATTAAGCAAAATACAGCAATAATCATTTCCCTGACATAAAAAATATTCAAATCACCATTCTCTGATAAATTAATAAATCTGACAGAATAATCTGTTATATTATTATTGTATATAAAAAATAATATTAACTTTGTGCCATTATATAAACTAGTGGTATAATAATAGATATAGTGGTATTATGAAAGCAAAAAACAGTGAAGATGTATATAAAGCGATGCTCACCTTTTGTTATTATTTAGTAGCTTCAATCGTCTTGGGTGTTTGTATTTTTTCCTGTTTTATGAAGACATCATCTGTCGAGGTTTATAAAATACTGGCAAAAACACAGGAATACGATTTCATTCAAACGCAACAGGTGAACATGGTAGAAAGTGTTGATACCCTGTACTTTTATTCAAGCCTCCTGAACAGCGATCCCAAAATAAACAACTCGCTCATGTACAATGTCATCAGCGGACGCAAACTGCATTTGATTAATACCGTTAATACAATGGAAGATAAGGACTGCAGGTTATACAAAAAACTAACCGGCCAGATGAACACTTTTTTAAGTATGAAAGACTCCATCCGGTTAGCAATGACCGAAGAAGAAATGGTAAGGGCCGATTTATTGAGATGCATATCCGATAACCGGAATGTTACGCGGCAGATGGCGGTCGGAGGTTTAACATATGACAGATAAATCAGAAGACTATGAACGACACAATGAATCAAAAAGAAAAGGTAATGGGCTTTATCTATGTATTCCTGCTCTTTGCCTCTGTTACAACGATTTGCTGCTTCCTGCTTTTCTACTACAATTCGGATTTCAAAGGATTCTCCCAGAAAGATTTTGCTATTTACAAAATGGACAGGATCAGGGAATACCAACATGCGCAAACCAAAGCATCTGTTATGGTAGACTCCCTCTACAACAAGATCAACCAATACAATCCCGGCGTACAAGCCGTATATGAAGAAAATGATATAAAATTTATGATAAACACCCTCAAAAATGTGTACGAAGAAAGGGCGTGGGATATCAGGTACAAATCATTTTATCACATCTCGGAATTTTACGCCATGTGGTTTGTCGACAAGAAAGATCTTTGGGGAAAGCAGGAAAATATCCGTAAATTCAGAAAAAACCTCGAAGAATGCGAAGTCGGACTGCTCAAAAATAAAAATGACTTGAATAATTCTTTAAAAAGATAATATAACATACCAAAACATGAAGAAATTAAAGAATTCCAGGATCTACCTAGTACTGGGCTCTGTCATAATCTGTATCGCAATCGCTTTCATCATCCGGTTTGTTTTCAGTTCTACCAAAATACAGGCCTTCGTGTCCTCTACAGAGATATATAAGGGAGAATCCTTAGTGTATTCCGACAGCACATTTCGCGCAAAAGAATGGTTATGGGAGTTTGGCAACGGCGATCTATCGGATCAAAAAGCAGGGTCCTATGAATATAAAGAGATCGGCACATACCTTTTGCGCCTGACCGTAAATAAACGTCTTCAAAAAGAATTTATTATCAATGTCCGTCCGCCGGTAAGGCTCGAACGGGACTCCATCATAAGGATCGACGCGCCTGCAACAGCTATGCAGGGTGAATTCATCGTCTTTCGCGGCGTCGGCCTGTCCAAAGAATGGCGATGGGCTTTCGGAGCGACAGGCATCATTGATTCCCGCGACCAGGTGGCTATCTATTCCTATTCGGAACCCGGCAGATATGATGTCGAACTGACCACCGAAGAAACAAAATATCCGGTCAGGCATCACATTGAGATATTCCCCCAGTATATGGAAAACGACACAACAGACGTATTGGCCCTTATCGGAAATGACATCCGCGAAAAATTGCAGGCCATTGTCGATGGGAAGCCGTTTAATCCGAACTACAATCATATAATGACCCGATACCTGTGTAATAATTCCCAATTACTGGTAGTGGTTAATAATGACAGGAAGAATGATTTTTATTCCTATTGCCAGGGACTCAAAATCTTAGGAAAGAATAACACGGATATCTTACAAGTCGTCGTTGTACCGGACGAAGAAAGGCCTGCCTGCCTGCAAAAACTGTATGTCATGCAAGCCACACGGGACGACTGACTTTTTCATACCTAAAACCCAGTAGCGATATGTTAAATAAAAAACATCTAATATTATTGACGATATTAACAGGCATCTTCACTTCATGCGGCCCTGTGAATATATTCACCCGGCTCAAAAAAACACCGAGGGAATATACGATGAACTATTGCGGCGAAGAAATAATAGCGCCTTTCACCCCATACAACAAACAAACATGGGTTGTTTTCTCCGACAGGGAAGGCAATTATACCCTTCAGAACCCGGGAGGGAAAGTAAAAATGAAAGATATCGACTATCTGGAAGCCTTTTTTGTGGCGCGGCGAAAAGGAGACTACTATAAATTGATAAAATATGACCCGGCGATTGTAAACGACAATATGTTCGCCAGCCGTATCAAAGACCGGAAACAGGCCAAATACTATGGCTGGATACACAAATCCAGGCTACTCCTGACCAAACAGTCCGAAACCGATATCGCCACCGGATTCAAAAACAAGCAAATCACGATCGTATCCGACACAACCTGCGTGACGGATCCTGAATTTTACTTTGCAGAAGATTCGATCAAAATATTTAAAGACCCGGACCTACGCATCGAAAACGGCACACTGCCCCTCTATGAAATCGTTTACACCCTCAAGACGTCGCGCGACAAACAGAAAAAATTAATTGCACGCAAACCCGTAGTCGAACCCGACAATGCACAATCCGATATATTAGGCTGGATTCACGAATCCGTTATCCAGAATATAGGACAACGCCTGCATACAAAGATCACCACCATCCCGGAAGATTCCCTGCTGTTCTTTTCGAAAAACAGCCAGAATACCCTTCCTATTTCAGACTGGACTTTCGACGAAAGCATCAACTTTTCCCAACGGAACAATAAGGCGTTAAAGTATAGTCCTGTCTTATCTTATTGTCAGACCGACTCAATCGTCAGCCTCAAAGCCGGAATGCCCGGAATGGTCGTCGACCAGGGTGACAACTATGTACTCAATGTGAACGGAAACCGGATTTCATACGGCAGGTTCAAACAACTCGAAAAAGATCTGAAAAAGCTGAATATCATGTTTATATTCGAGGGCAAAGATCAGGTCGTGGAAAACTATCCTTCTATCATAAACGTAATCCAGAACCTGCAACCTGCGTTCGAAAACAACGACGACCGGTTCAGTTATAAATTCGGCGCCGTAATCGCCTCACAGGGAGAAACGCCCACCGCCTATCCACTCATCAAATCCATCGGAATGACCGAAAAATACACGGATGTTATCGATTATCTGATTGCAGAAACCGACTCTTCGAAAAACATGAAACCCCTACCCGTCCTACATACATGGAAAGGCGTTAGAAAGGCTGTCGATATGATCGAACCCTATAAAGACGAAACAAACATCTTTGTTATCATCGGGGAACAGGGATACAGCGAATGGGTCGATTCCGTCCTTGTCAGGAGAGTAGCCGATGCAAACTGCCGCATACTGGGCTTTCAGATGTTCAGCGTTGACGAAAACACCGGAAACAACTTTGTGTTGCAGATCGAAAACATGATAGCCCATTGTGCGGAAAGGGAATCCATTAAGAAAAGGGAGAAAATCGTATATGTAGACCAGGTGACCAAAATGAACAGATACCGCGAAAGCTCCCGGAATGTCTATGCGCTGGACTTCCCGAAAAAAAGCATGACGCAAGGCTGGGTATTGTTTCCGGAAAAAACAGTCACCATGCCGTTAGACATCCTGATGAACGGTATCGATTCGTTGATCGCAGAAGTCAAATGGGACAACGACAACCTGACGAACAGCCTGTACAAAGCATTCAGCGAGGTTGGAAACCATCGCTATCAATACGATTCCGTATGGGTCGCCTATCATCATCTGCAACCCGGACAATTGCTCGACAAGAAATTACCGAAAATATTTACCGCCCAGTTACCGGCCTGGTTCATGCCGACTCAAAGGATGTTTGTTACAGACTCTGTCGATCATGAAATCGAGTATCATCTGCTGCTGTCAAAAGAAGAAACGGACGATCTGCTTCTGTTTATGGCCAGCCTTTGCGAAAACGAAGTGGATTACAAATACAAAGGCCATCGTAAAAAAATAAAAAAGAAATGCAACTGTCCGGACGATGAGATAACAGTAGAATACAATGAATTCACATTTGATCCTGAGAATCCGGAATACCTAAGTACCCGGACAATCCGGAAGAAACTTCAGGATCTGTATTTTGACGAAGTAAGACATTGCAGGCTGTGCAGAATAAAACGAAAAGACATCCGTCATTACACATTGGCCAAGGCGCAGCTCCGGATCACAGGAAGTCCGACATACACCCCCATGACGCAAAAATATGTCGGAAACATCCGTAAAAAACAGTGCATATCCGATACCGAACTGGACGAACTGATTACCTACTTCAAACAAAAGAAAGAAGAATTGGACAAATACATGAATCATGCCGACAAGTTCGAATCGAACGGACAAACTTATTTCTGGATTCATCAGGATTTATTACCATAAAAGAGACTATGACCATATGAAACAATTTCTGATCAGGATAATATATTTGTTTGCAGGAATCAGCTTCTGCATAACAGCCAATGCACAGGAACAGGAAATGCACGAAATATCCGTTTATGCCGCCTCCGGGTTGTCTACTCTTCAATACGACCTGAACGGAGGAACACGCGATAATCGTATAGGAGGCGGTATAGGGGTAAGCTATGGTTTTTTCTTTAATGACTATTGGGGTATTACGGCCGGAGGAGAGATCTCCGGTTACTACGCCAAAGCCCGTATGCAGCCCTTTTCCGGCGGCGACTATGTAGAGAACAAAAATCTCACCTATAATTACGATGTGAGTAATTACTACGAAAACCATGAATTTGTTGTGATCAGCATCCCCGTCATGTTTCAGTATCAGGCCCCGCTATTGCTGGAAGACCATTTCTGCTATGCGGCAATCGGGGCAAAAATCGGCTTTCCATGGGGATTAAGGCACAAAACCTCAGGCGCAACTTATACAACCACAGGTATCAACCATGACGACAATTCGATCATCGATTCTCCGGCCAGTGAAGGCTTTGGTACATTTACCGAAAAACGAAACAAGCATTTCATAGACTATAAAACATCCTACATGCTATCTGCTGAAATAGGCATGAAATGGTCTTTATCACACTACTTCTTTCTATATACCAGCGTCTATTGCGATTACGGATTAAACGACATTGTCAAAACCGGGTCCGATCAATCATTCGTCTCTTACAATCAAAATTCGCCTTCCACAATCTATCATCATGCGATGTTCGATTCCTCCTATGGGCAGGTAGGGGAAAGGGTTAGCTTCACAAATAAAGTAACCCCTCTTGCATTGGGTCTTAAGATCAAATTTACCTTCATGCCTCCGGGAAAGTGCTATTAGACCCCTATTTAATCACATAATTACGGAATCTGGGTCTGTATTCTTTTACCCTGTCTTTATAGACAAACCCCCTGATTCCTGTTTCCGTTTGGACAAGATGCCAATTGCCGGAAGGTAGTACCCAATACAGAAAGTTTTCGCCATCCAGGATGCGGCCCGATATTTCGGCATTTACACTACGTTCTTTCCGGATATTCGTATAACCATCCACATCATCGATAAGCCCTTTCCGGCAACGGTTTATAGTCATATACTCCGGCAGGTTCAGTATTTCTTCATCTGTTTTAGAGAGCAAGTCCGATTGCTTCACATATCCGTATATTGTCTTATAAGACCTGACATATCCGGAATCCGACATCATTTCTATTGGCCGGATTCGCTTGATATAGAAGAAGGCGCTATCATTACGATCATATGCAACAAACGTTTCCATATGATCCAGGGAGTCTATAATATTGCTTTCCAAGGGATTATCATAAACATAGGCATTCCGGCAATTGATCCCCGCCACAAAACAAGAATCCTTCATATCCGGCCACTCATAACCATTGGATATTGCATTCTTATTGCCTACCAGCAATAAGCCGGTAATAAGCCAAAAGCAATAAAATTTACCTTTTATAAAAACACCCATATAAAGTCCGTCTTTACTTAGCTTGCGTTATCGGTATGGTGACAACGGCATTTCTATCTGCTATAATGCTTATTTTTGCTTCACGGGCTAATCCGCTATCATTTTTTCCGGTAGTAACCCGGAGTACATCGTTCTGTTTTGTCAGTGTTACCCATGAGGTCTCATCTGTGGTTGCATCCCAACTCTCCGCATTTGTCGAAATAGTAATCAGCTTCTCTTTATCATTTGCCTTGAATGACAAAGATTCAGGATCTACAGACAGATATATGGCAGCAGCTTGCGTGACCGGCAAAATGAAATCGGGCGCTTTGTCTGCCGTAATTTTCACCTTGGCATCACGGGAAGAAAATAATGTATTCTTCTCATTAACAATCACTTTAAGTACATCGTTTTGTTTAATGAGCTTGATCCAGGACGCATCCGTAGTCGCGTTCCAGCTTATTGCATTAGTTGATATGCCAACCGGTTTTTCTCCTGTCTCATCAGCCTTAAACAACAATGTTGCCGGTTCGGCAGATAAGAACATGACAGCGGCCTGTGTAACAGTCAATGTTATTCCGGGCGCATTACCGGCCGTAATTTTGATATCACCTGTAAGAGGCGTAGATTTCGTATTTTCTTCAAAAATAGAAACCTTAAGCGTGTTATCCTGCTTGAGAAGCTTTATCCATGTGGCATCCGTAGTGGCATCCCAACTTTCCGCATCAGTCGTAATGGTAACTGTCCTGTCACCGATTTCGTTCGCATCATAAGATAACGATGTCGGATTTATGGAAAACGCGTTTGCTTCCCTGGCGTTTTGTGTGACTGTGATGTCAACAGGCTGAGCTTCGCCGGTCATGACGGTAACAGTTGCAGTACGTCCGTCAACCGTACTCATGTGGTTCAGAACCGATATAAAAAGCTTATTACCCGACTTACTATGCCTTACCCAATCATCTGATTTTTCAACAAACCAAAAATCGGCATTTGTGGTTACCTCTACCGTTTTTGTTTGAGTTTCATCTGCTGTAAATGTCAATGTTGTTGGTGTTACTGACAATACTTCTACCTTTTTTTCATCATCATCTTTACATCCTGTAAACAATATTATGTTAACAACGGCAATAAAAACTGCAAGACCAGCACATACATTTTTCATACGATTATATTTAATTTTGTTTTAATTCACTTATATCATCAACATGCACACAACCCTTAGACTAAAATCAATATCTCCTGCCGAAGCAGACGATAGCCAGGTCTAAAAACATACGATCATATTTACGCCAAAGATAATGAAATAAACAAAAAACGAAAAGAATTTTGATATTTTTTAAACTATATATACTATATATTTATACAAACTATATTTATTATTATATAGTACATTATAAAAGTATACACGACGATATATATCGTTTATTATATAATACAAAAAAAATATTTACAAACGGAGTGAACGTTTTTTGAAACCCGTTTACATTTAAGCAATCAATTAAAATATACATGGTTATCACTTTGACATAACCACTTTTCTGGCGATTTAAAGGTTTACCCAGATAATCCGTAACAATGCTTTCTTTCGAGGTTTCAGTTAATCTTGCGCATGGAACAAAACAGCCCTCCTCAAATACCCATGTCACAATATCTATCTTCGGTTCTTCCTGTATTTCCATCCATTCATGCAATGGTACATTACCGTCCCATACCCAACAAATACGCTTGCCCTTCACTTCTTTGTAAACACGTCTCCCTAATGCATCGTAACCGAAACGGACTTTGCCTTGCTGCGGGTTGATGACTTTGGAAAGCATACCGCTGGAATCCCATTCGTACAACCATCCGCTCATCGAACCTTTCGCTTCGATTTGGTATTTTTCTTTCAACAGCTTCCTGTTCCATACATAAAAGCCTGTTCCCTGTTGCAGTTTTTTGAATTCCTTGAATATCAAGTAGCCTTCACCATCATAATGGTAGTAATAAGTAGTATCTTCCATCAAGCGGCCGCCTTTGCCGTATTTCCGGTCCGTACGGTCTTTTGTCTCGAACAAATTACCGATCCGGTCAGGGACGCGGTAAATCATTTCGACTTCTTGCTTACCCGATTGTTCGTATTCCGCTTTGATCAGGTTATCAAACTCATCGTAGTTATATCGGGTGATACGACCCGTCCGGTCGTCCTCGGTCATCATCAGGCGATTGCCGATACCCCAATGGTAACGCTTCGATGTCTGCTCGATGTTTTTTATACCGATACTCTTTTTTATTTCACGACCGAAGCTGTCGCGTTGTGTGCGGATTTCTACACCGCCGCTCATCTTGCGGTGCAGTTCCAAACCGGTATTGTCGCGCTGCCATTCGGCTATCCATGCTTCCGATTCCATCTTCAGAAGTTTCCCTTCGTCGTCATGACCGTAACGGATATCAGCACCCAAACTACTGGTCGTCTGAATAAGGTTGCCATCCTTGTCAAAGACATGGCTTATCGTATGTCCACCTTGAGTTTCCGAGATGATACGGCCGGCACGATCTCTTTTGAACGTCAGAGCGTTCTTATCTGCTTCTTCACCATCATTACGGGCGTTTTCAGCTTGTTTCAACAAGCCATCTTCATCATAATTATAAAGCGTGACTTTGCCGTCGTATTGCGTTTCTCTTATAACATTACCCGTACCGCTGTAGTCGTAGTCCGTCCATTTTTCGTCCGGACGGACAACACGTTTTACACGCCCTGCACCGTCGCGGATATATTCACGTGCCAGGCCGTCGAAGCCGACTTCTTTTATAGCATTGCCTGTGCCATCAAGGTCAAACAAGTATTTTTCACTATCTTCGTTTGTGATGCTGCATAGGTGCAACTCGCTGTTAGAAACGCCTCTATCTTAAATTTGCAACTTGATATTTTCATTGTATTTCAGATAATTACACCACCAACTAATCTGATACATTACAATACATTACCGCCTATCGACATTACCATATTAACAATTCACCATCTTCTATTTCTATAGGAGTTATTAATGATGTAGTATCATGCAGCGGAAATTTTCCATTCCAACCTGTAACTATGTGTCCTTCTTGGAAAATTTCAAATATTTTCATATAAAACGTAGGTACATCTGGAATATAATCTATAAAATAAAGTTCTATCATTACTCCCCGAAATATTCGGTAAATCCAGCGTTTATTTTCTATATTAAACTCTCTACTAAACCGCTCATCTATTTCAATGAAATTCAACTCAATAGAATCATTCATGAATTTTTTATTAATTGAATCAATCAACTTATTCCATGTCCATTGTGATTCTTTCTCATAATATTTATCCAAAAAATGCCCTATTCTCCTATTAGCCTCTATGATAAGATTTGTTAAGGATGTGAAGTTTTTGCAATTTCGCTCTCTTCGCAGTTGTTTTATTGCATCCTCCTTGTTTTTTACCATAACATATTTATAATATAAACGTTCGTCAAATAAAACACCACAATTACTAAACCAGTCTATATGTTTAACAATCTCAATAAAATCAAGCATTTTTTTGTTGAATACTATTTTTTTTCCAAATAATAAATCTAATATCCCCATTTTAAGTTATTAATGATGAGCAACTCTTTTAACATTAACATCAATTCTTTTCCAAGGGTAAACTCCATTTCGAAGTTGCTCACCCAAGGCTCTATAAACTCCTTTTAAGCTTGTACCTACACCCATTCCTGCATTTCTTAATGATTTGAATAATTCCACATTATATCGAAATACAGTTGGCCTTTTTCCTATGCTATTCATACTTTCATAAAAATCATCCATATGAATATGAGCATTATAATGTTGGGTTCCTCGAACAGAAGCCTGACCATTCACTCCAATAACTTCTCCTGCATCACGATCAAAACCAAATACTCCAGTTTGATTGAGATGATGTCTTTGTACTCCATTTCCGATTTCACTTCCAGCATTTTTTGTATTTGCATATGTACCAAATTGACCTGCACTAATTAATCCAAAAATATCGGTTTGATTATTAGGGTCTATAACATAAGCATAAGTATTCAAACTTCCCTGTATAGAAATCGGATCTTGCGAAATATAACTACCAATTGAGGGATCATAATATCTAAAGGGGCTATATCTATGCTCGTTTATGTTGGTATTTTCAGAGGTCAGTATTTTTTGCGCATGGTTTTTCATCGTGTTATGGATGTTATAACCCGATGCGTTGAACTGCAAAAGCAACGTTAAAAGCAAAAAAAGATACCTCATGCCGATAATCGTATAATTACGGCACAAAGGTAGCAAAAAATCGGCAGTTATTTACCTGTTAATGATGTGGGTATAGATTTGTGTACTTGTCAGGCTGTTGTGTCCCAAAAACCGGGCGATGTTTTCTATCGTCATACCGTTTTGTAACAGGTGGGTGGCTATGGAGTGGCGCAGAACGTGGAACGACAGGCGTTTGTTCTGTATGCTTTCATCGGTGCAAAAGCGATGCAAATAGCGTAAATCTACCGACAGGGTTATCAGTTTTTGCACAAACAGGCGGTTGTGTCCGCACTTTATCAGGTTGCGGAAGTTGTAAATATAATCCTGCAAGGCTTTATAAACGTTTTCACTCATGGGAACAATACGGTCTTTGTAATTCTTGCCCTGCCTGACAAAAACGGTACGGCGGTTAAAATCCATGTCCTTTGCGGTCAGCCTGTAACCCTCGCTCATGCGCAGACCACAGCCGTAATAGAGTGCAAAGACAAGTTTCAACTGATGGTGTTTCATCTGTCTTTGCCCATAATCGTAATCGGGATATGTTTTTTCTATGAGCGATTGCAGGGTTTTTATTTCTTCAATGGTAAAAGGTTCTATCTTGCGGATGCGGTCGGCTTCGTCAATGGTTATCCGGCGGTTCTGCGGCGATGGTGCACCGTCCGCACCCATTTGGTGCAGGAACTCCATTAATTTGTCGATAGCCGTAAAATAATCGTTGAGCAGTGATGCGCTTAATGTCCTGCCTTTGTACTTCGTGTTCGGGCGGGTTTCCTGGTAATCAAAAAAGGCGGTTACGTGTTTTGAGGCAAGTTGATTGATTACGGTAATGTTTTTATTTTCCAGCCACATAAAAAATTCCTTTGCCCTGTTTGCGTAATTTTCGGCGGTCTTCGGGGCAAAACCAAGCGTATCGAGCCAAAAGGCGTACTGTTCGTGTATGGCTTTGTAACTTTCGTTCATGGGCTAAAAGGGATTAAATTTTGTCATGTCGTCCGCCAGGTCTTCAATATGGTTGGGCAGATATTCTTCGGTGCTGACAATACTTTTATGTCCTGCCATATATTGCGCTTTGCGCAGCCCATACGTTTTTATCCAGTGCGTAATGACTGATGCCCGTAGTTGTGCAAGGTTGCTAAAATTCCTGTCGATGCGTTTGAGTTGTGCGGACAGTTTTACAAGTGCGATGTTCGCCGCAGATGCTCCGTTCTTCTGTTTCAGGGGCGTAAACAGTATGTAGCCGTCAGGATTGGCAAGTTGCGGACGTACTTCATTCAGGTATTGCATTAACGCACCCATTTGTGCAGCATTTAAGGGTAATGTCCGGGCGTTGCCCCGCTGTATCCCTTTGGGTATGGTAACAGTCGCTTTGTGCAGTTGTATATCATCCGTCCGTAACTGTAAAATTTCTCTTGTGTTCACTCCCTGATACGCAAAAAACTGTAACATCACGTAATTGCGTATTCGGGCCAGGTAACTGTCCCTGTGCCGGGCTTTGCGTTCGGGAAGATTCATTTTTTCTTCCACCTGTTTTACTTCCAACAGGTAATAATTATCGACAAGTTCCGTCAGTTCTTCGGGGGTGTAAACATGGGGCAGTTTACGTTTGTTCAATCCCCGCAGTTTGATAAGTGCGGTTGGGTTTGATGCTGTCAGGGTATCATTCATCAGGCTGTCAAAGTAATGGCGCAGGGATAACAGTACGTGGTTGCGGGTAGTAACCTGCAATTTTTTCGTGTTTTTCAGGTAACTTAAATAATCCAAAATATCTTTCTTCCGGCAATTTATCAACTCATTACTGCCGTACCATGTACCAAACAAACCTGCCTGCCTTTGGTGCTGTCTTATGGTCGCGGGGCTTAATCCCTTACCCTGTAAATAGGTTTTAAATTTTTGCATGGCTGTTTTTTTATTTTATTGTCGTCTTACTCGTTTATTGTTTATTTTCAGAATCTTGCGGGTTGGACAGTGGGGTTTGTCCGACTGTCCCGCTACCGGTCGTTGCAAGGGTATAACAGTACTGCCTGTTTTTCCATGTCCTGTTCAATGTCCCCTTTTCCCATAATCTTTTCAGATAGCGAGCTTCGGTTATAGGGTTTCTTCCTGTTATGGCTGTAAAATCGGCAGTCATGTATTCCCTTTGGGGCTGACAGGTTTCAAGTTCCAAAAGGACTTTCAGTGTGTAATCCTCTTTTTCCTCTATCCGTTTCCGTTTTGATGCGGTCGGCTCTGATTGCGGTTTTTTCGCCTCACTTTCCGTTGCGCTTATTGCTTTTTCACTGCCCTGTTCGCTGCTATATGCTTCCCATACGCTTTTCAAAGTGGCTTGTATGTCCCTTTCGATACGGCTTTGCACGCCTGTATGGTTGCCAAACTCGGTCATTTTGTAGCGGTAGCCCTCGCGGTGTCTGTTCCCTCCCGCTACCTGTATGTAACTGAACAGTTTTAACTCCTGCAAATAGCGGTTTAGCGTTCTTGGGTGTACCGGCTTGGCTTTGCGTATATCTAATGCCGTAAACTGCTTGGTTTTGGCTTCGGCTAAAAATTTTTGCAGCCAGCCGTAAAAACCCCGTGCGCTCGTGGAAAGTTCATCGGCCCGGCGGAACAGCGTATTTTTCAGATATTTAAAGGCAAATTCTATATCTTCGGGGTGGGTTTTGATAAATACTTCGCCTGTCGCTTTATCTACCGCCTGTTCCCTTTGGTACTGAAAGAAAAAAGTAACCGCCTCGATAAAGTTCAGCAACAGTAAAAGCGATTTTCTTGGACAGGCGATGTCTTCGGGCAATCCGATAAGCGTAGCAAACGGATTGATAACACTTACATTCTGCAAGGTAGCAAGCAAACATTTTAATCCGTATTGCGCCTGTTTGATGTCTTCGGCTTTTATCTGTCCCGCCCTGTACCGTTTTTGATACTCCATAACGGCAATGTCCTGTGCGTGGCTGTGGTTCAGATGCAGGCAGAGGAACGGCAGGCTGATTTCTTCAAAATTTTTGTCGGAGTAGGCGCAGGCCACTAAGCAGAGTTTTGCAACCACTTCAAAGGTAGTGCTGTGTATCATGCCGTCCTTATCCTTTGTGGCTCTCGTATTGATGAGTTTTCCCTGACTTTGCAGGGTTGCCAGAGGTTGCAGCATTTGCGTAGTCCATTCCAAATCCTCTATCAAAAGGGCTTTGTCCTGTATCATGCTGCTGTCGAAGTAATACAGGGCGTTAGCCGATATTTTGCTGTGGAAAGAGTATGAGCCGTCAGGCATACAGTCGGCTAACTTCTGTAAAATATAACTTTTGCCGATGCCTGATTTGGCAAGGCAAAGGACGGAAAACGGACTGTTGAACCTGTGCGATGCCAACGCCAGAAACAGGATAACGGCGTTTTCGTCTTCACCGATAATGCCCGATGTGTTCAACTTATCGGTCAGTTGCTTAATCAGTGAATTGCTTTTGAGTATTTTAAGGGCGGTCTTACGGTCTTCCTCTGACGGCTCAAAAACCGGTTTGGGATTTTTACCCTTAAATTTAAGTTGTTCCAAACGGTAACTTTCCAACTCCAAAGTCATGTTGTACAGCGTTTTGGAAACGTCTATCAGTTTGAGTTCCCAGCGGTCGCAAAGGGTGCGCATCAGCCTGTCGGTCTGGTCGTCATTGTACAGGTCAAGCGTTGTCCGGTAAACCGGATGTTTGGCGCAGATAATGCGCAGGGTGCAAACCATGCGTTCCACCTGTGATAAATCTACCCCACCCAATACATCAACGGTTAAGAATCCGTCTTTGTAGGTCAGGTAATTTACATTGTGAATCTGTAAGTGTTCCATACGAATATCGTTTATGTTTTGCACAAAATTAGTGCGGATATAACGAAATACGTATAGAAAGTTTTCAACGGGAAAGTAATCGTAAATCACTCACCCTCACCGTCTTTTGTCTGTTTTTAGAGGGTTTATTAAGGTCTGAAAACAGACAATAAGCCCCCCGAAAGAAAGCATTTAAAAAGCCACTTTTTGGAAGCCCCCGAAAATGTTCCGTGCTTTGCACAGGAACAAAAAAAAGAAAAGCCCCCGATTGCTCTGCATGGCAGAGCCAAAAGAGAAGAAACAACAGCATCCAACCGTCAGTCCGTTTTAAATTAGTAACTTTGCAATCATAAAAACAGTACTTAAATGACAGGAAACAATCAGATAGTGAGAGATATAAACACGCTTTTCGATACGATTAACCAAATAATCGAAGATGCGCGAAATATAATTTACCGGACTACTAATTTTACTATGATACAAGCCTACTGGCACATTGGCAGAGCCATTGTAGAAGAAGAACAGAACGGTAAAGAGCGGGCGGATTACGGTAAACAGGTTCTCAAACAGTTATCTCGAAAACTGACGGAAAAATATAAAAGAGGTTTTGACGAAAGTAACCTGCGACACATGCGTAATTTTTACCTTACTTATCCAAAATATGACGCACTGCGTCCTGAATTGAGTTGGACACATTACCGCCTGTTTTTAAAAGTCGAAAGCGAACAGGCAAGGCAGTTTTACATGCAGGAAACAATCGACTGCAATTGGAGTACAAGAACGCTTGAACGGCAAATCGGCAACCTCTATTTTGAACGGATGCTGATGAGCCAAAACCCGCAAACCGTCAAGGATGAAGCCACCCAAAAACAAACCGCTCACGAGCCAAAAGACATTATCAAAGACCCTTATGTATTGGAATTTTTAGGATTAAAGGATAATACCGATTTTAGAGAGAACGAATTGGAGCAGGCAATAATAGACAAATTACAACTTTTTTTGCAGGAACTTGGAAAGGGTTTTGCCTTTGTTAGCAGGCAATACCGTTTGACTACCGATACAGGCAAACACTTTTACGCCGACCTGGTATTTTACAATTATATACTTAAATGCTTTTTAATCATTGATTTAAAGACAACCCCGCTTACGCATCAGGACATTGGGCAAATGGATATGTATGTACGCTATTTTGAGGATAAAATGAGGCAGGAAAACGACAATCCTACTATCGGACTGATTTTGTGTACCGAAAGAGATAAAACCATCGTAAAATACAGCCTTTTGAATGACAGCAGCCAGATTTTTGCATCCAAATATATGCTTTACCTGCCAAGTGAACAGGAGTTGAAACGGGAAATAGAGCGGGAACGGATGCAGATAGAGCAGGAAAAGAAATTAAACGAATAAAAAGCCCCCTCAAATGTTCCGTGCTTTGCACCAAGAACAAAAAGAAAAGCCTCCGAACCGCCAAAGGCGGTAAAAGCCCCCGATTACTCTGCATGGCAGAGCCGAAAAAGAAGTAATAACAAAAACCATCAAAACAGCCCCCAAAAACACAATATCCCCACCCTCTAAAAACAGACAAAAGACGGTGAGGGTGAGTGATGTTAATAAAATAGCCAAAATAGGAGTAAAATGTTGAATTAAAATAATTTAGACATAAAAACTTGGGGTGTTGATAACTTTTTCGGGAAAGGATATTTTTTATGCCGAAACCACCCTATAATTTCCCCCACCTCAAAAAATCCATAGCATATTAGGGTATTTTTTCGATAAAAGGGCGTTTTGAGGGGAAAAACTATCATGAACGATATAAGCGAGCAGGGATTACACAAGGCGTAATCCAATTTTTACAATCTGCTAATTATTAGCAATATAAACAAGGTACTATATACAAATATGTAACATTAGTATGACAAATTGCATCTTAATCTGCTGGATATTGACAAGTTAATCGTGTTACAAATAAGGCTACATGGAGTTAATTTTATAATTCAGTGACAGATGGGATACGACCTATTCTCTTTTAAAAGTCATAGAATTTATTTTATTTAATTTGATGATATTCATGAAATCTTCTGACACAACGACTTTATTATCAAAAGAATTTCGCACAATATTGTATTTCATTCCGTATTCTTCTAATGATTCTGTCTTCAAAACTATTTTTGAAAATTTATATGAACAATCAACAGGGTGTTTTACATAAATACTCTTATCCATATTATAACAATCTATTTTATTATAAATGTTTATTGCGCAATAGCTGTTACATGTATTGCCCTTATAATTAAAAGTGGATTTAAAAAGTTTAACTTCATTTGGGAAGTTTAACTCAATAATATCAACTAATTTTTCAGATACCAGCCAACCGCCACCAACAGATTCAAGGACATCATAAGATAATAATTTTTCAAAGTTGACATCACTATTTTGTGCATCATTGTATTTTAATGGAACATTGACTTCTTCTTTAATATATTTTCCAACAGCAATATAGCTCCCATTTATTACATTGTTAACATCATAAACAATTGGGAAAGATGGTTTACTTGTAATTTTCAAAAAATAATTCATATTTCATTAATGACATTTAGTAAGTTTTACATCTGGGTCTTTTTTCAGATATTTGCTTCTCATATCGTCAGTATAAGCATCCACATGCATACGTTTTATTTCTGGACTTGCATCCATAGCATGAATCCTATCTAATTCTGTTAAAGCATCTGTTTTGTGCTTAGCCACATGACCGCCATGTTTTGGATGTACAGTTCTTGTTAGGTCTATTTCTGATGTGTGAGGTAAATAAACAATATTTCTACTATTGTTTATATCGTAATCTAGTTCTTTTAATAATGGATGGTCTCTTAATGCATCAGGAATAATATGATGTTTAGTATGATCTTTAATATCTGGTAGATCCTTATAAGCACCAGTTTTAGGACCTCGCGCTAACCCAAATCTATCTATCCATCCATTAGGGTCATGCACATAGTTGTATAGTTGCATTCCTCCATTCAGCCCTATCGGATCCTTACTTATGTAGCTCCCCATTTCGGGAGAATAGTATCTAAACCTGTTGTAATACAGTCCTGTTTCAGCATCTTCATACTGTCCTTGATAACGGAAGGGACAATCTTTCAAAGAACGTCCGTCAAAGGTACGTACTCTGCCGTATATATCCAACTCAGCTGACCATGTTTTTTTACCTTCGTCGTCATACATTTGTGTCGGAGTTCCCAGGTAGTCTGTGACGATGCTTTCTTTTGAGGTTTCTGTCAGTCTTGCACAAGGCACAAAACTACCTTCCTCAAATACCCACGTCACAAGGTCTATCCGTGGCTCTTCCTCCACTTCCGTCCATTCGTGAAGCGGTACATTACCATCCCATAACCATTTGGTACGTCTGTTCTTAACTTTCTTGTAGGTTCTTCTGCCCAAGGCGTCATAACCAAAGCTGATCTTTCCCTGTTGCGGATTGATTACCTTTTTCAGCATCCCCGACGAGTCCCATTCGTACAACCAACCGCTCATTGTGCCTTTGGCTTCGATTTGGTATTTCTCTTTCAACAATTTCTTGTTCCATACATAGAACCCTTGTCCCTGTATCTTTTTGAACTCTTTGAAGATTAAATAACCCTCGTCGTCGTAGTGGTAATAGTAGATGGGGGCTTCGATTAATCGGCCGCCTTTGCCGTATTTACGGTCGGTGCGGTCTTTCGTTTCAAAAAGGTTACCGATCCGGTCGGGGACACGGTAGATGGTTTCGACTTCTTGTTTGCCTACTTGTTCGTAGTCGGCTTTTATCAGGTTGTCGAACTCATCGTAGTTGTATCTTGTGATACGTCCTGTACGGTCGTCTTCGGTCATCATCAGGCGGTTGCCGATGCCCCAGTGGTAACGTTTGGAGGTTTGTTCGACATTTCGTACGCCGATGCTTTTCTTTATCTCACGGCCGAAGCTGTCACGCTGTGTGCGGAGTTCAATGCCGCCACTCATCTTGCGGTGTAGTTCCAACCCGGTATTGTCACGCTGCCATTCCGCCGTCCAGGTGGTGGATTCCATTTTCAGCAGGTTGCCCTCGTCGTCATGGTCGTATTTGATATCGGCACCTAAGCTACTGGTGGTTTGGATTAAGTTTCCGTCTTTGTCGTATACGCGATTGACCGTATGTGAGCCTTGTGTTTCGGCTGTGATACGACCGGCACGGTCCCTTTTGAACGTTAAAGCGTTCTTGTCGGTTTCTTCGCCGTCGTTACGCGCGTTTTCCGCTTGTTTCAACAGGCCGTCTTCGTCGTAGTTATAGAGTGTTACTTTGCCGTCGTACTGGGTTTCACGTATCACGTTACCCGTTCCGTCGTAGTCGTAGTCTGTCCACTTTTCATTCGGGCGGACAACACGTTTCACTCG
>JAITVS010000071.1 GCA_031285685.1 Tannerella sp. | reverse complement strand
GACATTTAGATGAAGAAACATAATAAATTAGTTGCAATGCAAATTTACTCTTCTCGAAATTTGTATAGTGTCACTCTTCCGTCTCCTGATTTAATCAGGAGCCTGCCGTAATCACTTTTTCCGACTTTATACTGTTTGAACTGTTACCGACCATAATGGTAAAAGTACTACCCGGTTCGACAACCCGTTTCATCTCGGCATTAATAATCGAAAAATCGGATTCGGTCAATGTAAATGAAAGCGTTTTAGTTTCCCCTGTCTTTATGTGGACTCTTTTAAAATACCGGAGCTGTTTATTAGGTTGGGATACGGAAGCAAAGTGATTCCGGACATATAGCTGAACCACCTCGTCTCCGTCATATTTACCTGTATTTGTGACGGATACGGAAGCACTGTATGTATGATCCGCTATTTTTTCAAGTCTCAGATCACCATATTCAAAATCCGTATAACTCTTTCCATATCCGAATACATACAGCGGTTCGGACGAAACTTCCACGTAATTATGGCCCATTGGGTTCCGCTTGTTATAATGCACGGGCAGTTGTCCGACCGAACGGGCTACCGATATGGGCAAACGGCCGGCCGGGTTATAATCGCCAAACAATATGTCCGCGATCGCGGAGCCGCCTTCCTGGCCGGGATACCAGGCTGTCAGCAACGCGTCGGCATTTTCCGACGCCCAATTCATATTCAGGGGACGCCCCTGGATATAAATTACAACAAGCGGTTTTCCGGTGTTTTTCAAGGCTTTCAGGAGATCCATCTGTTTTCCTAATAAATCCAATGTAGCCCTGTCGAATCCTTCTCCGCTTTCCATATCACTGATATGTTCTTCGGACGTCACGGCCGCCCCCGTTTCTATATATTTTGTTCTGAAATCGCGCGCACTGGATCCCCCCATAACGGCTACTATCACATCCGATTTTTTTGCATTTGCCACAGCTTCTTCGATGTTCAGATTCAACGTATCCCTTATATAGCAACCTTTCGCATACAAAGCATTTTGACTTCCTATCTTTTCCCGGATGCCCTCTAAAACCGTTACCACATTGCTTTCCTCCTGAGGCGCGGTATAATCGCCCAGCATATTATAGACATTGTCCGCATTCGGGCCTATCACAGCAATTTTCAGGTTTTTCCCGAGCGGCAATAGATTGTTTTTATTTTCAAGCAACACTACTGATTCCTGCGCTGTTTTTCTCGCCAATGCGACATGATCTTTTGTCCGAACGCCCTTTTTAGCTTTTTCAGGATTTACGTATGGATTTTCAAACAATCCCATTTCAAATTTCAAGGTCAATACACGAGAGACGGCTATATTAATCACCTCCTCTTTGACTTCTCCTTTTTTCACAGATTCAATCAGGTTTACATAAGCATTTCCTCCAAGATCAACATCCAATCCGGCTTTCACAGCAAGTTCCGCTGCAATCCTGTGATTTTGCGCGATACGATGGCTTCCCCTGATCCCCTCAATACTTCCGAGATCCGAAACGGTAAATCCTCTGAAACCCCATTCGGTACGCAAGACATCCGTTAATAAAAAATGGCTTGATGTACAAGGTATTCCGTCTATCGAATTGTATCCGGACATCACGGATAATGCTCCCGCGTCAATGGCAGCGTTAAATGGCGGAAAGAAAACTTCCCTTAATTCTCTTTCACCAACAGATGCAGCACTTCCGTTATGTCCTCCCTCCGGGATACCGTAAGCGACAAAATGTTTTAACGTAGAGACCGTACTGTATTCCCGCGACAAATCTCCTGCTCCAAACCCTTTTACGATAGCTGCGGCGCAAGCTCCCATCAATACGGGGTCTTCTCCGTAACTCTCCTCTACCCTCGACCAGCGATGATCCCGGGATAGATCTAATACGGGGCCATAACTGATGTGCCCTCCCTGCAGCCTGAGTTCTTCACCTACCGCTCCGGCCATCTGTTCCAACAAATCCGGATTCCAGGCAGAAGCCTGCCCTATCCCTGTGGGAAAAACGGTAGTGCCTATCGCCATGTGTCCATGAGGAGCCTCTTCCGCCAGAAAGATGGGAATACCTAACCGGGTATTTTCTATTATATATTTTTGAAGGGCATTTCCCGCTTTGGCTGCCATCTCGGGGTTCAGTCCGTTTTCTATTGTTTTTTGAGTCCACGGATCTGCACGGAAAGTGGCCCAAAGCATACCGATATTCTTCTCTTTTACCGTTTCTTCGAATTTAGCCGAATGGGAAACATCCCCTCCTTTTTTATCATACATCTCCCAGCCCAATGGACATAGCAATTGACCCACTTTTTCCTCTAAAGTCATTCTGTTTATGAGATCCTGAACTCTGGCGTCAACAGACAAGGCCGGATTTTTATACGCCGGTTTTTCCTGAGAAAAAACCAGATTACCGCCAATCAATAAACTAAAAAAAATAAACACTACTGTTTTTTTCATACGTACAAAAATTAATCTTTAACACTAAAGTAATATAGAACCGCACGAGTAAGTTAAAGGTTTCATGTTCAAAGTTCAAAGTTTTTATTTGAAACCTGAAATTTGGAACCTTGAACCTTAAACTTTTTAACTTGTACTATGTTCCGATTCTCTTTCGCGGTATGCGGAAGGCGATAAACCCATCACTTTTGAAAAAATACGGGAAAAATAAGCCGGCTCCTCAAATCCGAGCTTAATCGATATTTCACTGATTTTCATATCGGTAAGTTCAATATACTGACATGCTTTCTGTATTTTAAGACCGATAAAATAATGGATTGGAGAAACTCCCGTTTCCTGATGAAATAACATCGAAAAATGAGAGGGTGAATACCTGAAATAAGCGGCAAGCTGATCAAGAGTCAGGTTTACCTCTATATTTTCCTGCATATAACGGATTACCTTCGAGGAAAATGAAAGTTCCTTATGCATGGGAGTACGCAGGTTACGAAATTGTTCCAGATAAATAAATGAAGATAAAAACTGATACAGACACATAGAGGAATAGGCCATATATTCCTGAATATATCCCATAGAAAAACATTTATATATTTCTTCAAACAATAAAATCCGATCCTGCATGCGGGAATATTCTCCCGGAATAATAGCATGGGGAACAAAAGAACACGGTACAAATGAAGACATCAGCCTGCCTTTGAAATGCATCCAGTAAATAGTCCAGGGATCCTGATCATCAGCGCCGAACGAATAAGGTTTGTCATGTGGCAGGATAACATACTGGTTCTTCTCTATCCGGTACTTTTTCCCGCCGATCTCATACCATCCTTTTCCATCCGTGCAATAAATAAGCATTGCATAACCACTACTCTGCTCTTTTTGCACATAATGATACTTCACCCTGGGAAAATAACCGATCTTGCGTATGTACAAATTGCCTATAAGCGCATCATTCCCATATTCTTCCAACAGCTTTTCCGGCAAGGATATAAAACGTTCGCCTTTGAACCCGTCTTTGATTTTAATCATCAAATCGTAAGATTGTATAAGTAAATAAAAGACAAAAATAGGAATAAACCTCCTTATAGTCAAATTAATTTACCGCTTTTATTCCGGTGTGAGGATAATCCGATCCCCGGGGGCCGTATTTATTTCAATGATTCCGTCCTTTGCATCATTTTTTTTGTTCCCGTTCAGGAGAAATCCGTTTTTAAATGGGTTTGCCAGGCGCAGGGCACCTCCTTTTTCAGATAATATATTTACTTTCGATACGTTTCCTTCTTTTCGTTCCGCAGAGATAACAAATGCCCCCATGGCCCTCAACTTATCAAATGAAACATCTCCCCACGAACCGGGTATTGCCGGAAAAATCCGGATGATTCCGGTATGGCTTTGCAGGAGCATTTCCTGTACTCCCGAAGCAAAAGCCATATTTCCTTCCAGCGTAAACGGACGATATGTAAACTTTGACTTGCCGGTTTTCGACTGATCCCCGTTGACATGGAATCCGTTGCGCAGACAGAAACATTCGGCAAAATCTTTCAACATTTTCGCAGCCCCTTCGCCATCAAACGCGCGGGCTTTCATATTTCCGGCCCAGCTATAGGAATATCCGACCCACCAGTCAGGACCATACTTATCAAGAGCGGCAATACTGGAGTCTATAATTTTCGAATCGGCTTCACCGTTACTTTTATCAATTAATCCCAACGGATGAATAGCCATCAGGTGTGAAAAATGCCGGTGTGATTGTTCATAAGGGAAACCCTCGGCAATCGTTAATCCTCCGGTTTCATCTAAATCAAATGCAGGCAATTCTTTTTCTAAAGACAACCAGTGCGCAGACTCATCCTTTAATTGAAGTTCGGCGGCCAGCTCTGCCGCAGCGCGAAAAGCAAAACGAGTCAGAGCGCGGTCAAAATTGGTCATCTCTTTAAACCATGCATCAATCCGGTTATCATTAAACTCGGGAGAAGAACTTAACGAAAGCTTCCTTACGCCGTTTTCCACAATTGTAAACTGCTCCAGATAGGTTGCTACATCTTTCAAATAAGGATACGCCCGTTCTTCCAGGAAATCGCGATCCTGCGAATATTTCCAGTGCAGATAAAAATGCTGTCCCAACCAGGCCGAAACGGTTGGCCCTAAAGAATACTGGCACCACCCTCCCATCGGCTGTCCGAGAAGGGTACAGACTCCCGGCACATTCAGGCCATCCGTTCCGAAGTAAGCTTTCGTATATTCTTTATTTACATCTTTCTGTTTCCAGAGCGTATACAGGTAACCATACCCTTCTTCCAGGTAATTCCCTGTATAGAAAGGCCAGTAACTTAATTGTGTATTCAAGTCATGATGATAATCCCCTTTCCATGGGGGCAGACTTCCGTTATCGGCTGTCCATACGGCCTGCAGGGAAATCGGATAGGCTTTGCTCCGTGCAATACATCCGATTTTATAGACTTCATCATAATATTGCCTTTCGATCGTTTTATCCGGGATATTTATAGAAGATTTCGAATAAAAAGTATCCCACCAGCCGACATGGCTTTTATAATAAGCAGGTAGACCCTTTTCCATAGCAACATCTACCATATCCGCAGCATTGTCATCTACTAACGAGGAGGTAATACTCCATACGCCAACCACCTGATCTCCGGTTTGTTTCATCTTCAACGCAGAAGAATAGCTGAAATCTCCCCAACCTTTCTGAACATAGACCCATTTATTTTCATCCGTTTTTTCCACCACGCCCTGCTCATATCCCAATTTATTCAGGTTGTGCATGCTTTGATCTTCCAATTTTTCCGGACTTCCATTCCCATATACGGGAGCAACAAGCCGGGGTAGTTCCTTTTGATGATAATTATCCAGGACAAACCAACCCACCGGTTCTTCGGCATGGATGAAACAGGTCAGCCGTATACCGTTTTTCCATTTGACCTCACAGACAGCCTGCCGCCTGTACAAGCGTATCTGTTCAATCTCTCCCATCGCTTCCAGAGGCAATTCCAACCCTGCCCCCGGAATTTTCGTCGGACCGGGATACTTATTGTAGGGAACATCAAACCGTTCTTGTACAGGCCGGTAGTCGCCCTTAATGACATGTTCATACAGCCATTTAAATGAAAAGTCTTCGCCGGTAAGCTCTTCGGCATGACGCAAATCCCATAAATCACTGCGATCAAGGGAAATACGTAAATTATCGCCTTTCTGCCATACCAACGATCCAAGAATGGCATTGCCCAATGGCATTGCTTCGTCCCACTTGGTTGCCAGATCGTTAAAAACTAAGTCGTATTCATGCTCTACAACGGAAATTTCGTTTTTATCCGCACATGAAAAAAGGAATAAAATGACAGATAGAATGGTTGCTGTTCGTTTCATAAGGTATAGTTAATTGAAGGTTTTATTTGTACAAAATTACAAAGGATCAACACGTAAAGAAATGGATAATACATGAAATATAATGGATTATCCTATCTCTCCGGCAAAAATAGCATTTATTAAAAAAGAAACACATTTCCCTCACAATTAATTATAAAAATCGTAAGATTGTATAAGTAAATCAGAACAAATACACCTATCATCGCAAGTATAAAACAAGTATCTTTGCCCGAAATTAATCGAAATACCTATGAAACGAAGCATGCGAGTTCCATACAACCTTAATGTAAAAATAAACAATCGTATGAATATTAAAATCTTATCTTGCTTCCTTACCGGATGCCTGTTTTTATCATGCACCACACCTGTAAAAGAAAAACAGTTAGCAAACCGTATTTTGCAGGACTCTTCTTTAATAATAGTAGACAAGATGGCGCGACAGTTGATCGGAAGCGGATTTAACGCGGGAAGCGGTTATTCGCAAATTTGGGCGCGTGACATGAATACATTTATAGAAACTGCGTGCGAAGAGAGTAATCATCAGGACATACGCAATACGATCATTCTGTTTTTCGCCTTGCAACAGCCCAATGATGAAATGATTGACGGATATGTAATAAAAAAAGATTTTACATGGAACGATGATACGCCCTATTATTCGGATGCCGCTCCCGAACACGTCGGATTTAAAAATACGGTAGAAACGGATCAGGAATCCTCGCTGATCCAGATCGTCGGCAAATATATCCGGAAAACAGATGATAAATCGATTCTACAGGAAGTAGTAGCCGGAAAAACCGTTCTCGAACGTATGGAGTTAATGGTCGGATACCTGCAGAAAGAAAGATTCAATAAAGAATATGGACTTCTCTACGGGGCCATGACGGCCGACTGGGGAGATGTGCAACCATATGATGATTTCGGTTGCGATATGAATGAACTTTCATTCCCGGCTATCGATGTCTATGATAATGCCATGTTCATTATCGCGCTTGATTATCTCCGGGAAATGACGGCGGATCAGGCAAAATCAGATAAGTGGAAAACATTGCGGGAACAGATAGCTGTTAACACAAAAAAATACCTGTGGGATCCGGAACGGCAAAAATTCATCCCGCATCTGTATCCCGGAGAATCTCCCATACCGGAAGGATTCAACGAGTCGGACGTCTACTACCACGGAGGAACGGCCATTGCCATCGAAGCCGGCCTGCTGACGAAAGAAGAAATTGCTGTCGTAAACGCGCAGATGGTGGAAAATGTACGTCTGTCCGGAATGCCGAGCATCGGCCTGACGATCTATCCGCCCTACCCTGACAATTTCTTCTGTGGCGGTATGTCCAAACCGTATATTTATCAGAATGGCGGCGACTGGACATGGTTCGGCGGACGCATGATACAACAGTTGATTGCAAACGGTTTTGTGGAAGAAGCCTACGAAGAAGTTCGTCCGATGATAGACAGGGCTGTCCAAAACAAAGGATTTCATGAATGGTATGGTATGGGAAATATTCCGAGAGGTTCAGGGCATTTCAAGGGATCGGCCGGCGTATTGTCCAAGGCGATCGAAATGTTTTACCAATGGGCGGAAGATAACAAATAAGATAGACAATGAGAAAAAGTAATTACGACAAAAAACCGGCCACATATATCGATGGAGATATATGGAGCGAATGGCCGTCTGTTCTGGAACAGATAAAAAAGGCAGTCTTTTCCAATAATGAAAAAGAAAAAAATATCCTTGTTATCGAATGTTATCAGGGAGTGTATCATCCGGAATTAATACGGTATTTGTCTTCCTTAAACCCGGCAGTTTTCATAGATACCCGGACGTTATTTAAAAAGACAGACGAAATCGCCTCCATGACATATCCTTTTGTTACGGACGACCAGCTATACGGATACAGAACTTCTTTGACGTACGATGATTTTTTTGACAAAGACAAATTAGAATCCTTCCGGAATGATCTGACCGGCAACTCCGGCCTGATTATTATATATGGGCACGGAGCCGCTGCGGTTTGTCCGTCTTACGACATCCTTATCTATGCTGATATGGCAAGATGGGAAATACAGCAACGTTTCCGGAGAAAGGAAATCAACGGGTTAGGCATGGAAAATAAGGACGAAACTCCTTCCAAACATTACAAGCGGGGGTATTTTGTGGACTGGATTGTCTGCGACTCCCTCAAAAAGAAGATATTACCTCATGTTGACTTCTGGCTGGATACCCATCAAAAAGAACAGCCTCGAATGATTACGGGAGATACCTTTTTATCCGGCCTTGACCGGACAGTCCACCAACCCTTCAGGGTGGTTCCGTTTTTCGATCCGGCTCCGTGGGGCGGACAATGGATGAAAGAGGTCTGCGACCTTGATAAAAAAGAATCTAACTACGGTTGGTGTTTCGACTGTGTACCGGAAGAAAACAGCCTGTACCTGAATGTTTCCGGCAATCTGTTTGAAATGCCGGCCAATAACCTGGTCTTTTATAAAACGAAAGAATTACTGGGAGAACCTGTTGAAGCCCGGTTCGGACAGGATTTTCCGATCCGATTTGATCTGCTGGATACGATGGAAGGAGGAAACCTTAGCTTACAGGTACACCCCACCACACAATATATCAGGGATCAATTCGGAATTTATTACACGCAGGATGAAAGCTATTACTTGCTTGATGCAGACGGAGAGGCAACGGTTTATCTCGGATTAAAAACCGGGATCGATCCGGACGAAATGATAGCCGATTTAAAAGAATCCCAAAGCACGGGAAAAACATTTAACGCTGAAAAGTATGTAAATAAATGGCCGGCCAAAAAACATGACCATTACCTGATTCCGGGAGGAACCATCCATTGTTCGGGCTCCGGGTCTATGGTGCTTGAGATTAGCTCTACTCCCAGTATTTTTACATTCAAGCTATGGGATTGGGGGCGGCTCGGATTAGACGGCCTACCCCGCCCAATCAATATCGGACACGGAGCATCCGTTATCAATTGGGAACGGCAAACCGATTATGTACGGAAAAACCTTGTTAACAACGTAACAATAGTTGCACAGGGTGAAGGATGGATAGAAGAATGTACCGGATTACATGAAAATGAATTCATAGAAACACGTCGTCACTGGTTCGACCGGAAAGTACATCATCATACCGGGAAAAGCGTCAATGTCCTGAACGTGATTGAAGGTGAAGAACTGATCGTAGAAAGTCCGGAAAATACATTCGAACCGTTTATCGTACACTATGCCGAAACGTTTATTATCCCGGCCGGTATCGGTCATTACACGATCCGCCCTCACGGAATATCCGAAGGGATAAAATGCGGAACGATAAAAGCTTATGTCAGATATTAATGTTATCCATTATGAAGAAAATTATATTTATATTAATAGCTATAACAGGCATCGTATTCACGGCCTGTCGCGGAAAACAGTCTCAATCTCCAGAGAAGAAGCTGGCGGAACTGATCTTGCAGGATACCCTGATGAACAAAGTAGAAGCGATGGCTCTCGAAATAGTCCGGGGAGGCTTTAATGCCGGTGACGGATACGGAGAGGTCTGGATTCGTGATTACAATACGTTCATAGAACTGGCAATGGAGGTAATGCCCGATGAACAGATCCGGGATAATTTACTTACATTTTTCCGTTTTCAGGGAGAAACCGGAGATATTGTGGATGGTTTTATCGGAATAGACCGTGCCGTATCGTCGGATATAGGATACCAATATCGCTATTCAAAATCCGAACCCCGTTACGGGGCGCACAAAAACACGGTGGAAACCGATCAGGAATCCTCATTGATACAGGCCGTGTGGCGATATGTTACAAAGAGTGGAAACAAATCATTTCTTGCTACGGAAGTAGATGGAAAAACGGTGATAAACAGGATGGAATGGGCGATGGAATTTTTGTTGAACGAAAGATATGATGAACAGCACGGATTACTGTGGGGAGCCACGACAGCCGACTGGGGCGACGTCCAGCCGGAGCACCCATGGGGTGTCGAACTGGATGAAAATTCACACCTGTGCCTGGATATTTACGATAACGCGTTTTTTATTATTGCGATCAATCATTTTATTGAACTAACAGATAACAATGATGCAAAAAGGCGCTGGACAGAAGTCAGGAATCAGATATCTGGTAATGTACGTAAATATTTATGGGATAATGAAAAACAAAAATTTATTCCCCATGTTTACTTAGCAGGATCACCCTTCCCTGAGGATTTCGATGAAAATGCAATTCATTATCACGGGGGAACCGCTGTCGCCATAGAAGCCGGATTATTGTCGAAAGAGGAAATTGCCACAGTCAATGCAGCGATGGTTGCCAATGTAAAAGCATCCGGCGCACCATCCATAGGGCTTACAGTCTATCCACCCTATCCGGAAGGATTTTTCCAGAATCCGGGCATGTATCCGTATGGCTACCAGAACGGAGGTGACTGGACCTGGTTCGGTGGCCGTATGATACAACAATTAGTACGCAACGGATACGTACAGGAAGCTTACGATGAAGTACGCCCGATGCTTGAATGCGTCGTCAACAACAACGGTTTTTATGAATGGTATGCCAAAGACGGGACACCCTCAGGATCAGGAACATTCAGAGGAGAAGCCGGTGTATTACATAAGGCGATCGAAGATTTCAGAAACTGGGCACAACAACAATAATAAAAAACCATATCGTATGATTCCTATTGACAATCGTATTGTAATGACATTGGATGCCGGAGGTACAAACTTTGTATTCACCGCAATACAGGATGGAAAAGAAATTGTTTCGCCGTTGATATTATCAGCAAATCCAAATAATCTGGAGTCATGTCTTGAAACATTAAAACAGGGCTTTCTTCATATTAAAAACGCTTTACCGGATAATCCTGTTGCGATCAGCTTTGCTTTTCCGGGCCCGGCCGATTATCCGGCAGGTATCATCGGAGATTTGCCTAACTTCCCGTCTTTCCGGGGAGGTGTCGCTCTCGGCCCATACCTCGAAGAGCTTTTTAAAATTCCGGTGTTTATCAATAATGACGGCAATCTGTTTGCATACGGGGAAGCGCTGACAGGCGTACTTCCGGAAATAAATAACAAACTGAAAGCGGCAGGAAGTATCAAAAAATACAATAACCTGCTGGGAGTGACACTGGGAACTGGTTTCGGATGCGGGGTCGTTACGGATGGGCAGCTTCTGTTAGGTGATAACGCTGCAGGGGGCGACATCTGGTGTTTCAGAAATAAAAAACACCCTTCGTATATTGTGGAAGAAAGTGTAAGCATACGTGCGATAAAACGCGTTTATACGGAATATTCAGGCGATCAGTCGGACCGTTCTCCCAAAGATATTTTTGATATTGCAGAAGGAACGATCTCGGGAAATCGTGATGCCGCAATGAAGTCTTTTGAAGAATTGGGAGAAATCGCAGGCGATGCCATCGCCGCCGCGATAACCATTGTGGACGGTATCGTTGTTGTCGGAGGAGGACTGTCGGGGGCATCAAAATATATCATTCCGGCTTTGGTTAGAGAATTGAACGCCACCACCGGAATGATGACCGGAGAACGATTTAATCGTTTGCAGATGAAAGCCTTCAATCTGGATGATGAAATAGAACTCAACGAGTTTACCCGGAGCCGGGTTGCAAAAGTAAAAATCCCCGGAACAACCCGTACCGTTGACTATGACCCCCTGAAACGTATAGGCATCATAACAAGCAAACAAGGCGCCAGTTGTTCTATTGCGATGGGAGCTTATCTCTATGCTTTAAATAAATTATAGCCCAACAATGAAAAATTATATGGAACAAGCCTTTTTCAGAAAAATGCAGGTTATACTGACAATGAGCATCCTGTTTATTTCCTGCAACACAGCTGTCCGAAAAACAGGCACAGTACAGGAATCATTAACCCAATATGTAGAGCCCCGCATCGGAACGGCTCATTGCCGGTGGTTTCATTTTGCTCCCGGCGCCAAACCATTCGGAATGGCCAAACCGGGCCCGGCAACAAATGCCAGTGTCGGAAATAAATCCGGCTGGGAAGCCACCGGATACGATTATCGTGATACATCCATTGAGGGATTTCCATGCCTGCATGAATTCCAGATAGGCGGAATCGTCCTGATGCCTACCGTCGGAACACTGAAAACGGTCCCGGGAGAAGTAAACTCTACAGGACAAGGGTATCGTTCGTCTTTTACACACGAAGCTGAGATCGTTACGGCCGGATATTATTCTGTCCTACTGAAAGACTATCCTATAAAAGCCGAACTTACCGCGACAGACAGGGTTGCCTTTCAGCGGTTTACTTTTCCGAAAAATGAAGAAAGCCATATCCTGTTTGATATCGGTAATCGCCAGGGAGAAAGCGGACCGGTAGTAGATGCCGAAGTAAATATAACGGAAGACGGGCTTATCGAAGGATGGGTAACGACACTACCTGAATACAGTAAAAAATACCAGGAAGGAGCGACCGTAACCATGTACTTTTCTGCCAAAACAGACAAATCTCCGGACGCGTATGGTACTTTTATACGGGAAAAGTTGCAGGCGGGACAACGTTCTGTCAAAGGTGCCGGAGCCGGGATATACCTGACCTATAAAACTTCCGATCAGGAAGCGATTACGGCAAAAGTCGGCTTATCATATACATCGGTCGAAAACGCCCGTTTAAACAGGGAGGAAGAAACCTTGCAGGACCGGATGAGTTTTGATGAAGCCCGCGAGATCTCCTACCGGACCTGGGAAGATTATCTGGGACGTATCCGTGTGGAAACTACTATAAAAGAAGACAAAGTCAAATTTTATACCGGGTTATACCATGCGGTTCTCGGGCGAGGATTAGCCAGTGATATAAACGGTGCTTACCCGAAAAATGACGGTACGACAGGACAAATACCGGTGAAGGACGGAAAACCTGCTTTCAATTTTTACAATACGGACGGTATATGGGGCGGACAATGGGATTTGATTCAGTTATGGGCGTTGGCATATCCCGAATATCTGTCTGATTATGTAAGTACCCATGTACAGGTGTATAAAGATGCCGGATGGCTGGGAGACGGGCTTGCCTGCAGCCGGTATGTCTCCGGTGTGGGTACGAATCAGTTGGGAAATATGATTGCGGCCACCTATTTATGCGGTATCCGTGACTTTGACATAAAGACAGCTTATGAAGCCGCACGAAAAAATGAACTGGATGGAGAAAACCGTCCGATGGGAGCCGGAAAATTAGATACCGACAAATTTGTAAAATATGGCTTTCTTCCGCATTCAGATAAAGGGTCCTGGCCGGATGAATCCTGGATGTTTTCAGCATCTCACACATTGGAGTACTCGTTCGGCGCTTACGCCGTAGCTCAGATGGCCAAATCCCTGGGGCATGAGGAGGATTACAAAACTTTAATGAATTTATCTAAAGGATGGGAACGCATTTATAATGAGGAGTCGAACCTGATACATCCGAAAAATGAAGACGGCAGTTTTATCGAACATTTTGACCCGATGCAGGTATGGAGAGGATTCCAGGAAGGAAATGCCTGGCAATACACATTCTATGTGCCTCACGATCCCCAATCGTTGATCGCCAAAATGGGGGTCAATGAGTTTACCCAACGCTTAGACAGTATTTTTGTTATTTCACAGGATAAAATATTCAGCGGCGGCACGGATATTGACGCTTTTTCCGGCCTCAGGACGCTATATAATCATGGCAATCAGCCCTGTTTACATATCTCCTGGTTATTCAATGAGGCCGGACACCCTTCGCTTACGCAAAAATGGGTGCGGGCTATTCTGAATGAATTCTATGGAACAGACGGTATCCATGGATATGGTTACGGACAGGATGAAGATCAGGGGCAGTTAGGTGCGTGGTATGTTATTTCTTCCATAGGACTCTTCGATGTAAAAGGGCTCACTGACATAAATCCATCCTTAGCGCTTGGCAGTCCGCTTTTTGACAAAATAACCATCCGCCTGAATAAAGATTATTATCCGGGCGAAAGTTTTACGATAGAGGCACGAAATAACAGCAAGGAGCATATCTATGTAAAACAGTACCGCCTGAACGGGGAGGTTTTGCATAAGATACACATCCCTTTCCGTTCAGTCGTATCCGGTGGAACATTGGAATTGGAAATGAGCAGTCAACCGACTGACAACTATTAATTTAAAAATTCCGGAATTCAGATCATACGATGAAACAACACTCTTCTTCAGGTACCGGGAAAGTAATATTTCCCATCTTATTTGGTTTTTTTGTGATGGGATTTGTCGATGTAGTCGGCATAGCAACCAACTACGTAAAAGTTCATTTTGCCTTATCGGACAAATTAGCCAACCTGCTGCCGATGATGGTCTTTCTCTGGTTTGCCGTATTCTCCATTCCTACAGGAATACTAATGGGAAAAGCAGGCCGGCGCAACACGGTAATCCTGTCTTTGCTTATCACATTTGCAGCTATGCTGATCCCGTTTTTTTTCTATCAATTCACTTTTATATTAATTGCATTCGCCTTGCTTGGAATCGGAAACACAATCCTGCAGGTGTCCCTGAATCCGATGATTGCATATATTGTCAGTCCGGACAGAAGGGCCAGTATCCTCACATTCGGGCAATTCATTAAGGCCGTATCCTCATTTCTGGGTCCTGTCATCGCGGGAACGGCAGTTGCCGTTTTCGGTAGTTGGATCTGGATATTTCCCATATATGCACTGACATCGCTATTGGCCGCTTTGTGGTTGTTAATAACAGTTAGCGGCAAAGAAGAACGGATGGAAACAAATACGACTTTTGCCTCTACGCTTCAATTGCTTAAAGACAAATACATTCTGCTATTGTTTTTCGGAATCCTGTGCATTGTCGGCATTGATGTAGGGCTGAATACTTCCATTCCTAAATTACTGATGGAAAAAACCGGCATGCCGGTAGAAAAAGCCGGATTAGGAACAAGCCTGTATTTTGCCGCCCGTACAAGCGGGGCATTCATCGGAACCATACTACTTACACGTTGTTCTTCAGTACGTTTTTTACAATATACCATTTTGATTGCAATCGTTTCTTTCCTATCATTACTCTTGGCTGAAAATATTTGGCTCATCTATACCATGATAGTCATTACAGGACTAATGTGCGCCAATGTATTTTCCATACTCTTTTCTTTCGCCTTAAAACACAAAGAAGAACAGGCTAATGAAGTCTCCGCGCTGATGATCATGGGAGTTTCAGGCGGTGCGTTATTCACGCCCGTCATGGGGGTTATCTCCGATCAATTCGGGCAGATTTCCGGAATGTCCGTACTGCTTATCTGTATTCTATACATCCTGTTTGTATCATTGAAAAGTAGAAAAGAAAATAGTTAAACATTTCCTGATAGATACGAAAACTATATATTCTATTCCGATTTGTACAACCGGCAAAGAGGCACTTGAAAGAATCCGCCTGTCATCAGAGACCGGAATACGGACAAAAATTGGGAAGCCCAACCCTATTCCGATAATCTGGAGTTCCTCATCCCGGCGGAAGGGGTAGAGGTCGTTTTGTTTGCCGGGCCAACCATGCTCGATGTAGTCCGCCGGTTTAATCTGTATAACGGAGGCGGAGCGCTACCTCCAAGATGGGGACTTGGTTTCTGGCATCGCGTGCCTACTTTGTTTTCTGACAAGGAGGTAAACGAAGAAGTGGCCAAATTTGAAAAACGTGGCTTCCCGTTAAGCGTAGTCGGACTTGAACCCGGCTGGATGAGCCGTTCGTATCCCTGGACCTACGAATGGGACAAAACCCGTTTCCCGGAGGTGGAAAAAGAAGTACAGGAAATAGCCCGGTTACGCATACAGTTGATCCCTTATCTTTATACGGCTTTTGCCGATTATGCATTTGAGGGAACGCCCCCTGTCAGGGCTATGAATCTGGAAGAAGGTTACCAGGCTGATTCCCGGACAGATAAAGGAGTATTGGATGCTACAGAAAACCCGTATGCAATGGCTGTAAAACGCGAAGTGAAAGATCAGTTTATGGTAGGTCCGAGTTTGCTCGTTGCTCCACTTTTTGTCGGCGAGAAAGAACGCCAGGTAATTCTCCCGCAAGGAAAATGGTATGACTTCTATACCGGAGAGTTTGCCGGAGAAGGAGAAGTCATAACCGTTTCGCCCGGATTGGAAAAAATACCGGTTTAAGTAAAAGAGGGCGGCATTATTCCTTTATGGCCTGCCGTAACAAAAATCAAAGACGAAAAACTACCGCTGGAAATACGACATTACGGAAATCTCCCGGCTATATACAATTTATATGATGATGACGGTAATACTTTTGATTATGAAAAGGGAGAGTATTCCCGTATTTCATTAGAAGTAAGTACAGACAAAGATGGAAAGAAGTCAGGAAAAGTCACTCTCCCGAAAAATGAAAAGGTATGGTCTTTCAGCGATTATAATTTTCGCTTTATGACGAAGTAAGAAGTAGATAGGATTAGATATCATTTTTAGAAATAATCCGAAAAATAAGGCCGTTCACCCGGAATGAGTTTTTCAAGAAAACGAAGTGTATAGGGGTCCGTACGCAAATATTCTATTTTATGAAGATAAGCTGGTGTTTTATAACTCATCATCATAGTAGAAAGCGTACGGATATCCAACTCTACCGGTTTACCAATCGGCTCACGGACAATTTCCACGCTACCTTCGTTAGTCTGTCTTATTCCGAAAATACCATTATTCCATTCGGCCACCTGATCTTTAACAATAAAATGAAACGGCTTTATATCATCATCCCATGGATAAATTTTTAAAAATTCCGCAACATCTATGATACGCGCCATAAAATAAGGCTCGATAGTTTCAACAATCTGGCTATCATCCAGTTCAAATGCAATAGGCTCATTCATATAGATACCGCCTTTTACTTCATCGATCATTGAAAAATGAGCCCTTACAAAATTCCATAACCCGTGACAGGCCTCCTGGGTTAAATAAAATATTTCTTTGATATGAAATACATCCCCTTCCACCCAGTAAAACATACAACCCTGCGGTTGCTCATTCGAATCAAAATAAACAGCGGCCGTTCTTTCCTCTTCATTTTCCCAGCGCCAGTATTCGTCCCATTCAAATTTATTACGTATTAAAGCTCCATGCGTAGTTCTTGCAAAACGATCATATATATAAATGACATTTTCATCATTCACATTAAGCCTTTCAACATAACCTGAGACATTAATTAATTTAGGCAGTTGGGTATCTTTAAAAGAAAATGTTATACGATCAGACATAATTTCCCAGCCTTTACGACGGTAATAAGGTATAGAATAGGGATACAGATATGAGATAAACTGCTTGTTTTCCCGCATCTTTTCGAGAGCAAGCCTGATCAGGTCATGCATAAGACCCAGGTTAGCATACTCGGGGTACGTTCCTGCTCCTGTTACACCTCCCATACGGTAAATCCGGCCATGAATATTTACTTCACAAGGATATATACATATTTGCGACACCAATTCATCATCTTCTGTAAACCAACCGAATGCATCCGCTTCCTATAATACCGGACGCTTACTACGTATCAGTTCTCCTTTTTCATAACCGCTTTCCTGCAATTGCCTGTCAGTTACCTGAAAAACGTACCGCATCAGCTCGTTATACTGATCAATATACTTCAAAGTTACCGGTTTAATCATTAATTTGTCTTTGATCGAAGTTGCCATGATGTAATTGTTTGTTTTTTGCAAAGTTAAAACCAGACTTTCGATGTGATCTTCAACCCGGTAAAATGCAAAAATAGTAATAATTTATCTCTATTTATACTTTAAACAAATATATCAAACACTTATAGAAAAGAGATTCATTTTTAATCTATATCTTAGAGGCATCAAATATCAATCCGTATGAATATCAAAAAGAATCAACAACCGTTTTTTATAGGTTGCATTTGCATACTATACGCATGTATCCTATTCACTGGCTGTGACCGGCAACAGGAGAAAAAAGAAGTAGACAAAGCTGTAATGGCCTTTTTCTCTGCGTATAAGCAGGATAGTTACCGGGAAATAGATCGCCGTTTGTTTTCTGACAAATTAACAAAACTACTGGATCAGGCCACAGAAAGGGAAAAAAAGGAATTTGATATTGTTTTGAAAAGTGATTATCCGACCGATAAGCCATTTATGATGGATTTTGATGTTTTTACCAGTATGCCGGACGGCGCCGACTCGATCCGCATTCTTCAAACGACTATTAAAGCAGATACGGCTTGGGTTAACGTAGTATTCGGAATTTCAGACCATAACAGTAAATTCGAGTGGAATGATCAGTTGGTGTTCATCAAAAATACAACATGGAAACTGGATAATGTCATGTATGGCGAAGAAAATACCACAATTAAAAACCTACAAGACTTGCTGGAAGATTATATTCATGCAGAAAACACATATTAATACAAGAGCGATCTGATTTTCAACCGTTCGTTTATCCATGTTCAGTTCTCGTGTTATTATGTATATTGAAAGATGATCGGCCAAAAGAATAATCTGTGATAAATGCCCATAATGAGTGGATTATATCTTATCTTTACAGCCCCATTAGGCTCCCTTATAGTAAAGAATATAGTATAAACTTTGTCGTCTATGAATAAAATTATTACGGTTGGGATTGTATGTCTGATTTCTGTAACCTCTTTTGCCTCTTCGTTATCAGAAAAGGAAGCAACGAAACCTTCAGCTACTTATCAGTTACGTACTGAGGCAGATAGCATCGTTTTGATCAATGGTTTCTCGGCGGTGAACAGCACTGTTGAATTTGATTTGTTACCGCAGAACTCGTCCGCACAGGTCGGATTGTTGTTGCGTTATGTCAATGAAAACAATTGGATATATGTGGGGTGTGATAAAGCGACCGATCATTTCGGCTTTGCCTACTGGTATGTAGAAACGCCGGAGGGTAAAACCGAGATTGCCCGTGATATATCCAAACTATATGCACACTATTGGCGGCATATTAAGGTCAATTGCGTAGGTCGTACGGTGACTGTTTATGTGGATGGAGAACAGATAACCCATCAATATATACCGGCACTTCCTTTATCGGCCGGGCAGATTGGTTTCCGTGTACATGACAAAGGGAATGTTCTGATATCAAATGTTGTCTATCACTCCGTAAAAGAGCCGGAAAAGGTTCCGGCTGAGAAAAAGAGCTATTACACGCTATCCTCTCTATACATGGACGTATTGCTGAATAAGGACTTTCCTTCGGTTTATGCCTACAGATGGAAAAAGGATGGCTCGCAGCTGGATGGACAACCGTTTGATATAAAATCGGTTACAATCAATGGGGATACCTACCAACCGGTAGTAACCGCAAAGGAGGAAGCGGATCGGATACTTTACACTCTGAAAATCAAAGAAATTGCCGTAGACCTGCAGGTCTGTTGCAAAGTAGAAGAAAATGTGCTGCAATTATCCGTCACAGAGATAAAGGAAAAGGGGATTTTCCGGGTTAAAACATTAGCATTTCCGGACCACAACTTAGTTTCCGTATCTCATACAACTCCCGATGCCTGTTTATCTGTCGCCAACAATGTACATTCCGATTTTTTCTATTCGTTGAAGGATAAAGCGGTTGACAGTACCTGTCAATACGGCTCCATCCTTCTGTTGAATACAGACAAACTGGTTGCTACACTGGAAAGTAACTCTATTTATAATACTCGCCAGTTTTTGTACTGGTCCGCACAGGTTTCCGGCTCGACTGTCACCGGCATTTGGGGTAATGAATGGATTTACCGGGGACATAACGGGGAAATAGTAGATCAGCCTTATATAAAAGTGATCCTGGCAGATGATGAAAATCAGGATGGCAAGATCGATTGGCAGGACGGTGCAATAGCCTTGCGTAAAGAATACCCGAAGCCTCCGGGCACGGATATGTTACACAATTCTTATGCCACCATCACCATGAATTTTGCCAGTTGTGCGCAATATCCCTTCCTCCGCCAATTGGATAATATAAAAAAATTCTATCTGGCTACCGACGGATTTGGCCAGATGCTCGAACTGAAAGGATATCAGAGTGAAGGGCATGACAGCGCCCATCCGGATTATTCCGGCAACTATAATGAACGGGCAGGCGGAAAGAAAGAACTTGCCTTTCTGGCAAAGGAGGCCCGCAAATACAACGCTTACATAGGCGTTCATATCAACCACAGCGAATCATATCCTGAAGCAAGGGCTTTTAACGACCGGATCGTAACAGACATGCCGGCATGGAGCTGGTTAGATCAGGCTTATTTCATAAACAAGGAAGCCGATATGCTGGCCGGAACTTTCGAAAAGCGCTTGAACCAGCTGAAAGCGGACGTTCCCGACCTGTCTTTTATTTACATAGATACCTACCGCGAATATCGTTGGTTAGCCTATCAGACGGCCCGTCTATTTAACCGGAATGGCTGGGCTGTATGGACCGAAGATGCGGATGTCTTTGATAAGGAAGCGATCTGGATTCATTATAATCCGGAAGCACAAAGTCTGATACACCGTTTCGTTCACCATCAGTACCGGGACGGATATGCTACTCATCCGGCTTTGCTCGGCGGTTACAACCGGGGAGCGGAAATCGGTTTCATGGGTTGGCAAAAAGGACGTGACTTTAACGGTGTGATCCGTAATTTCTTTACCAAGCAGTTACCATATCGCTACCTGATGCACTATCCGGTGCTGCAATTAGATACGGTGCGCGCGGTATTGGAAGATGGCCTGATCGCCATCGGCAACAAAGATGGTAAAACTGTTATCAAAAAAGGAGAAATGGATTTGATGTCGGGAGATTGTGTATTTATCCCCTGGAACCCTGAGGCAGAAGAAAAGATTTACCATTATAATGTGCAGGGTGGAAAAACCACCTGGCATTTACCTCTATCCTGGAAAGGGCAGACAACGGTTTATTTGTATGAATTGGGTAGTCTGGGACGCGAACTGGCTGGAACGCTGCCTGTTCGTAACGGACAGATCGAAGTAGAGGCTCAGCCGGATAAGGGGTATGTTATTTATAAGCGAGAGATGAAACCTCTGCCGGAAATGCTTTGGAGTGAAGGTAATCCGGTAAAAGACACAGGCTTCGACAGCCAATCGTTCAAAAACTGGGAAGTACAGGGAGCAAAAGAAGCCCTCGCGATTAAAGAAACGGATTACGGACTACACTATCTCGAAATAAAAGGCAAGAAAACGGCAGGCGTAAATCAGGTAATAAACGGGCTTATCCCGGGAAAAGAATATATCGCCTCTGCCTGGGTAAATGTAATCGGCAAAAAAGAAGCTATACTGACGGTACAAAGCGGAGAAAGGCTAAATGAACAAGCCTCCATCTCGGAAAGTGAGGTTATGAACTATACGGATAACACGGATCGTTTCAGGACAACCTGGCAACGGTTGAAAGTACCATTCCGCTTGCCGGAAGATAAAACTGATTTTGTTCTGTCGCTGAAAGGAGGAATAGCTGCCGACGATACGGCCGCTGTTTGCTTTGACGATGTCCGTATCGTTGAATGCCCACATTCCCGGAAAGACGGTTTTGATTATTTTGAGGATTTCGAACATGTCGATGAGGGATGGGGGCCATTCATTCCCTCCCAGCCCAGCGCTTTTACGACCCATCTGTCTCAGAAACACGACGTATATACGGATAACACGATCCACGGCAACTGGTCGCTGGTCACCTGGCGTGAGAAAAACGGCGAAGTGTATCGTACTTCTCCCTCAATGATCCGCTTTGCACCGGAACAGGAGTATGAGATCGAGTTTGACTATAAAGTCGATACCAGCAGTGCCTATAGAGTGATCGGTAAGTCTTTATCTACCGGCGAGCAGGTTTTTTCTTACGATCTGAATCGGCCGGGAAAATGCAATATTCACTTTACAACGCCGGCTTGTACCGATTTCTATATTGCTGTTGTTAAACAGGGAAACGGCCTGTTAGTGATCGACGATTTCGGAATAAAGGGAAATAAGTATTAGTGTAGAAACAGTATTAACAACTATTTTCTCACTAATACTTTAACCTGGAATTGTAATTCTTAAGATACCAAGACCTATAATAATCTATTTTTATTTTACTTCTGGTTTTTCTTTCAATGTGCCGCCTTCGTTATATGTTTGATTGTTGGGAAGGCCCTGACGACCGCCCCCTCTCTCCATCAGCGATTTCAATTCTGGCAGATGACGTTGGTAAACTCCACGGGGATTCACACCGTATTGTTTGCATAACCAGGCAGCCATCCCTACCACTTCACCCATCATACCCGTTGTACGCATCACACGAACCGTACCCAAAGCAACATGCGTCACACTTATATTACGGCCAGCCATAAACAGGTTCTCGATGTTACGGGAATAAAGGCAACGGTAAGGGATAGGATACGGGTAGATCGGCTTGTGGACAGCGATTGACTTGAATTCATTACCCGGAAAATGGACCGTATTCTTGGGATCAGGGTAATGAAGATCGATCGTCCAGGTGGTCGCAGCCGTACCATCTTCATGCACTACATAACGCGTAAGGTCGTCTTCTTTCAGGATATAATCTCCTAACAGCCGGCGCGATTCACGTTTGCCCG
>JAITVS010000021.1 GCA_031285685.1 Tannerella sp. | reverse complement strand
ACCGTATTCTTACCGACGATAATGCAGCCTGCGGAACTCTTTTCGGTTGTTCCGGAATGGATAAGGATCCCGATAAAATGCGGAACGTTGTGCAGACGAGGAAGGATACGCCCGAATTTAGGACTCATTATCAGGGTCACTTTATAGATTCCTGCAGGAATGGCTGTTTCTGCATATACTTTTTCTTTGCAGGAACAGGAAATGCCTTTGGGGGTATTGGGACAGCTTGCGGGTAATTCCCTTACTTTGTCTTCAATCGTATTGCAGAAGAATTCTCCATCGATATACAAATCACCGATGGTATAGGTTTCGCCTTTGAACTTTCGCTTGAGTAGAAGTTTCATCTTTGATATGTTTTGAAATTATATCAAAGAATAGGATAATTAAAGCATCCGGGTTGATGTACAACGCTTGTAATCTTTATGTTTTAAGCCTGGTTCTAAAATTATATGATTACTTTTGCAGGAAATGATATACTTTACGGCAATAGAAAAATATATTAATGATTTGTGTAATGCAGGCAGGCGTTACAGGCTCCGGAAAACGGAGTCCAGAGCAGTGTGGAAAGTATACAGATACAGAATCCGGCTTCCGTGTTCAAAAGCCGTTTCTTGGTCGTTTCCTCGTATTCGGGAAAGATGAACCTGGCAAGGGGATGGAGCCTCCTGTCTTGGAATATTTCAAGTATTGCAGTGCGGGACAACCGGTTTTTCCTTAACCAGACGTCCTCGAAATATTTCTTTTTGGAATTACTGTCCAAAAACCGTTGAATCGCTTTTTGCCCGAACGAGTGGCTGACGTTCCATTTGCGCAGATAGTCCTTTCCAAAGCTATGGACGGCACAGGCCTGGCAAATACAGTAATCCGTTATCCGCTCCGGGCTTAATTCACAGGAAAGATGGTATTCCAGCGAGTCCATGCAGGCGGAAACGGTTTTTTGCACCGCGCCTCCGCCCGGAAAGACAAACACGGGATTGGCCGTTTGCTTTACGAGGAAAGCAAATACCCGTTTGGCATAATCAATCTTTCCGTCTTTCTCCATCGCGGGTAATGAGTTTTCTCATTTGCTGTTTAGCCAGAAACAGCCTGCTTTTGACCGTCTCGATATTTTTTACCCGCAGGTTCCCGTTACGGAAGGATATTTCCATGATTTCATGGAGCCTGTATCCTGCCTGCTGAAGAAGAAGCGCCTCACGGTATATGGGCTTGAGTTCCGACAGGGCGCGTAATACCCCGTCGCCGTAAAGCTGCCGGTAGTTATCCATGCCCATGCAGTTTTCCGGAAGTTCCACACTGTCGGCAAGGCTGCCGGCAATCTCGGATACCTTTACGTCTTCGGTACGCCTGAAAGCGCTCCGCTTGATGTTCAGGTCATGGATAAAGCGTTTGCACACGATATGCAGCCAGGTCTGGATGCTTCTCGACGGATCGTAGGTTTCTATGTATTTGAAATAGTTGGCCAGGACTTCGTTGTAGTTGTCCCCGATATCGCCGGAAGACCGGGAATATTTAATGCATAGCCTGTACACCAGGTTTTTGTTGGGCAGCACATACCGGTTAAAGAGCGCGGTTCTCCTTGCAGCGGACCCGTCATTTACCGCGTCCCTGCCTGTTTTATTCGTTTCCACATCACGATTACTTGGGATTTGACATCATCTTTTGCGTAATCGTCAGCTGTGGCGCGGTCAATTGATTGATATGTGTATGTTAAATACGCCTTCATCATCAGGAAAATAATTCTTTTAGTTGATTTTGTATTTACGGGTATAATAGTGAAAGAGCAGGAAAGCGTCCGCCTCGTTATCATCCCTTGGGAAATAGTTGTATTTCGTCCGGCAGGCTTCAACCATGTCCTGCTTGGTGGCCCATCCGTTACCCGTCGCCCACTTCTTCAGCGTGGAGACATTGATAAATACGGGTTCGGGAAGGTCGAGCTCGTCACACACTTCCAGCAGGATTCCCCGGAACTCGGAAAGCTTGCGCATATCCGAAAAGAAATTGTTCACATTGATATCTTCGGCTATTACCTGCTTTATCCCGTACTTTTGGATAAACGTCATCAGCGTATCCCGGAAATCCTTGTGCTGCTTGCAGTTGTTCCGCCGGATGGATTCGGTAAAGTTCCATATCCCGCCTTCATGCACACTGTAATAACCCGTATGGGTGGCAATATCCAAAGCCAGGATACCGGATTTTAAGGTAACGGCCGCGACAGGCTCACTCTTCGATTTTCGATTCTCCATTTTCCTTGATGATTTTAAGCTTGTATTTATATCCTTCGGCAATATTCCCGTGCGAGACGACAAGCGCCGTTACCCCGATTTTATTGAGCGCTTCGAACATGCAGGAGAGCCCGTCCTCATCGACCGCCTCAAGGATTTCATCCAGCACAAGCAGGTCGAGCCCCTTGTCGATGTCGCAGTTGGAATTAATCAGCTTCTGCATGGAAAGGATGGTCGCCAGGTTTACCCGTGCCGCTTCCCCGGCGCTGAACTTGCCGAATGAGCCGCAGTCCAGTCCGGCGCGGATCAGGGAAACGGAAATCTTTTCGCGGATTTTTCCGGTTTTGAGCGCCGTATAGCCGGAAAACCGGATACGGATATCGCTTCCGATATTTTCCAGAAACTCATTGGTTATTTTCCCGAGCGCTTCAATCTTGCTGTTGGCTAAGTAGCTCTTGAACATGACAAAGTGCTGTTCCTGTTCTTCGAGTGTGGAGAGTTCCTTTTCCAGCCGGGTTTTCTTTTCTAGTACGGCAGCCGATTTTTTGCGGTATTCCTTCAGCGATGCTTTAAGGGTAGCGGTTATATCTTCCCCCTTGCTTTCCTTCAGTTCCCGGATGGTATTTTCAAGGGTCTCGATGGAGGTTTCCGCCGCTTTAACGTCTTCCAAAAGCGAAGTGTTTTTCCGTTCGTTTGCTGCAAAAGCGTCATCCAATAAGGAAAAAGCCTCGTCGAATACCTTGCGCCGGATGCCGCCCGCCTCTTCCTGAAGGGAAGCGATGGAAGCGGAAACCCGTTTTTGGCTCCGTTTGATTTCTTCGGTTTCAAAGACGGCGGATTTTACTTCCCGTTCTGCTGTATTCAGTTTATCGGTCCAGGACGAGTTTTGCAGGGATAATGCCCGTTTATCCGATTTGATGCGGGTTTCTTCCCGTTCGATGGAGATGATCTTGTTGTTACTGTCCGTAATCAGGGAAGAAACCGTTTGAAACTCTTCTTTCTTGTGATGCAGTTCTTCCCGGGATGCCGGTACGTCGAATTCTTTGTCCGAGACAAGGAACTCATATCCGCACGAGGGACAGGCAATGCTTCCCGCCAGCCGGTTGTGCAAATTGTCGATGGCTGCCGAAAGGTTCCGCCTGGTTGTTTTAAGTTCTTCCGTTTCCCGGCTTACTTTCTCCAGATGGTTATCCAGGCTGTTTAGTCCGGAAGTGAATTTTTCGTTTTGGGTGTTGTAATCCGAAGAAAAGACCTGGTACTCACTCTTTAGTTTCTTCTGGTTTTCTAAAAGTCCGTTTACCTTCTTTTCCGATTTCAAAAAAGTATCGTCCCACTGTTCCAGTCCGGTTTTCGCACGGTCAATTTGCTGTTTTTTGGCGGCGATGACATTTTTCCAATCGGTTAATTTGCCCGCTGCAAAAGGAGTAAGCAGGGAGGTGATCTGCAAAAGGGATTCTTCGAGCGATATGTCGCTGTTTTCAAGTTCCTGCAACCTGTCATCCGCCGATTTCAGTTTTTCTTCCGATTCTTTTTGGATAAGAATTTCCTCTTTCTTTTCGCGGATCAGGGTTCGCCTGGCGGAAATGTTTTGCCCGATGCCGGCAATCTTTTCCTCTTTGGTACGCAGCTTTTCTTCCCTGCCGGTTTCTTCCTGTTCAATTTGCTCGGTCAGCATGCCGATACGACCGTCCACGCCTGCCAGTTCGATCTCGGTTTGTTTCAGCGTTTCTTCGACGGGCTGCATATCTTCCCGGATCCGTTCGATAGCCCGGTCTACAAGGATACCGTTACTGAAGCGGTTGATTATATCCTTTTTGTCCTTGTCGGACGAGGAAAGGAAATCCCGGTAGCGGTACCTGGACAGGATAAAGTTGTTGAACAGTTCGTCCCGGCTGATACCCAGCTTTTCCAGTATATATTTGTTGCAGGCATCTACACTTGGCTGGGCGATTTCATTGGATTCTTTATCCCGGAGAATAGTACATATAACTTCCGACGCCGCTTTCCGGAACATTTTCCTTTCGATGGTCAATGTCTCGTTATTGCAGTCGCTTTTGAATTGCAGTTCAATCAGGCATTCATCCGAGTTGTCGTTGATGATTTCCTCGTTTTTGATTTTTCGCAGCGGGCTTCCCGTTATCCCGATGGCGATGCATTCGATCAGGGCCGATTTACCTGAGCCGTTGCTCCGCTGGGATTCATTGTCGCGGTTGTCCCCGAATATCAGGGTAGTGACGCCTTGCTGCAACTCGTAGTGCAGTTCACGGAAGGCGCAGATGTTTTGGGCGTATATTCCGGTCAGTTTCCACATGGTATGTTTTCTATTTTGGAAAGGTAAGACAGGCCGAGGGAGACATTTTCGATGTCCTTCTCCCGGCAGAACTCTTTGTAATTATCCATGATCTTGCGGTTATCGAATTTTTCAAATAAAGAAGAAGATACCGCTTCTGCCACTTCGGGTTCAATGGTTACGATCTCGACTTTGGCGGCTCCCGCATCCAGCAACTTTGTTTTATCGACAGCGGATGCTTTGGCGGATGATGCGTGTACCCGCACTTTTACCTTATACCGCCCGTCGGATTTGATCTCTTCCAGGCGGTCGGACAAATGGATATCCACTTTTTCTACCGGAACGTCAATGACCCGGAAACGAGTGTTGGCTTCGTTTTTAATAAATTGTTGGGAACCGTCGGTAAAAAGAACGGTATAGCCTTTTTCCTCGTCTTCCCCGAAGTTGTGCTGGCGGCTGGAACCGATATATTCGATATGGCTTTTGACAAGGGTTTTATTGTGGTAGTGGCCGGCAAATACCTTGTCGAAGCCGCTGAAGATATTGGCGGGCAGTTCATTGTCATTGGGTTGGGATAAGGCTCCGTTAATGCCTTCATGGATATAGAGGTAGTTCAGCCGGCCCTTATCCAATCCTCCCGCAACCAGCGCTCCCAGCTTATCCCGGAAGCTGCCGTTTTCGGGAAAGTAAGCGATGATATGAAGGGCGAAGTCCCAGTCATCATGATCCAAGGTCAGGAAATCATCGACGGCCAGTACGTTATCGTGTTTGTCAAAGACATGGCAATAGCCCCTTACGGCTTCCTGATTAACTTTATCGTGGTTGCCGTTGGTAAGGACTATCTTTATTCCCTGTTTGGAAGCCGAAACAAGGGCGTCATGGACGGCAAGCAGTACATCCAGCGTCTGGGCGGAACGGGACTGGAACAGGTCCCCGCCCAGGACGATGGTCGGGATATTCATTTTCCGGCAAACAGCAATGGCTTCGTTCCAGTTGGCATGGAAGCAGGGGATGTTATCTTTTGAAACGTGTATGTCGTTTAGCATCAGGACACACGGGGGGCTGTTCTCGAGCATTTTACATAAGATTTTTTTTAAGAGGCGCAGCATAAAACCGGACTGCGCTCCTTAAATGTTGAATAAACCTGATCGATTATCTCCGTCGGTTACGGGCAGGCCTCTCTTCCCCGGGAGTAGTGGTTCCGGGTTCGTCGTCCTTTTCTTCCCTGTCGTCGTCTGTCCCGCTTTGGTCCGTCCCGTTCCGGACGGCTTCTTCCAGCATATCCAGTAAATCGGCATTGGTGGTGGAGCGGGTAACACGGACGGGAAGCTTCTCCTGCTCGATAAACGAGCGGATAAGGGCGCGGAGTTCCTGGCCTTCTTCCGTTTTATCTCCCAATCCCTGTTCCTGTAACTCATCGAAACGGTTGAAAAGGTCGTCGAGGGAAATGCCGCCTGCATTTTCCTTGCTGTCCTTACTGCGTTTGTCGAAGCTGAAAGAGCCGGTGTCTTCCTTGGGAAGTTCAGACCGCAAGCGCTCAACGGCATCCTGCATTTCCGGGGTTTCCATGATTTGAAGCCCGTATTTGATGTCACATTGTTTCAGGAATTCGATGGTGGCCTCAAACTGGTAGCGCGAATAGCGGTAGATGATTTCGGGAATACGCGGGGCGGACATGATGGCGTTGAGTTCTTCAACGGAAAGGACTTCATTATCCGATTCGTTGTCGATACCGATGATATACTCTGTTTTGCTGCCGTTTTTCTTTTTCTCGATTTCAACGGCATAGGCGTTATACACCGAGGATATGGGGCAGGGATAGTGCGGGTTTTTAACCAGTTTCTTTTGCCAGAGCTTGAACTTGCGTTCGTCCAGGTCCTTGAACTGGGAATGGCTAAGGGTCAGCAGTTGCAGGCCTTTGGCCCTTTCGGATAAATCCAGCACATACAGGGCATGGCCGTAGTTGAACTTCAATCCGCCGCCAAAGGAGCCGCCGCCGATTTTTTCGGACAGTTTCTCATCGCCCATATCGTTAGCCGCTGCGACTGCCGCCTTGCGGTAGGTGTCGACCAGATCGACGGGATAACCGGCATCGGTAGCCCTGGGGACGGTTACATACATGAATGAGGGTTTGCCGCCCGTGGACGGCTTTTCGATTTCGAGCAGCATCCGGTGAACAGGGAACTCGTAGCTTTTGCGCTCTGCCGTCCCGTCGGGATTGGGCGCCACGGGCAGGATGCGCAAACGGTACACTCCGAACTTGTCCATACGGAAAAATTCGGTTTTGGCGAACGACTTGTTTTCTTCGAGCGCCCGCTGCTGGGCTTCGGCGTAGGATTCCTGGATACCCAGGAACAGGTCTTCAACGGACATAGCCTGCATGCCGCCGTCTTCTGTTTTTTCTTCTTGCATAAGTTTTTTGATGCGAATGATGGATAATTGCCGAGGTAAACTTAATACAGCGACGGGCGGGTTCGGATGCCACCGCCGGCCTTCAGTTCATGAGCAAAATCTTGGAGGGAAAAGTCGGGGGGGGCTTTGTATGCTGCCCTTGCCCGGGTCACTCGCTTCATGTTCCGGAAAGGAAACTCAATTTCGGGAAAATCTGTTGTCCGGAAAACCGGAAACAGCACAAATATAAAGTGAATTTTCCGGCTAATCCAAATGTTTGAGAATTAGTTTTTTATCAACTAATTTAAGGGGTTGAAGGACAGGGGGGAAGTATTTGTTTTTAAATATCCAATCAATAAAACTAAAATAGTTGTCTATAAAACTTTTATTTAACTTAAAATGGATATATTTGCGGATTAACATAAATGTTGAAATGATTTGTTTTCAACGGAATGCTTTTGTTATGAGAGAGGCTGGCAAGATTGATTCAGGTTACTGTAGTGCTTGCAGCAGATGTTAAAAGCAAATAAGAGAAGTTGTAATATCTCTTTAATAGTAACAATGTCCGAGTTACAGAACAATTAAACTTAAACGCTATGTATCTAAATAGCGTTAAAGGGAATTAACATCTTTACTAAAACAAAATAATATCAAAAATGAAAAATTATTTAATTGGTATTGGAATAGACAAATACGCAACGATATCACCAGAGTTATCTAATGCAGTGCGTGACACAAAGGAAATATGTGATGTTTTACATTCAAAATATGGCTTTGAGAAACCGTCTTATTTATTTGACAGTGGAGCTACAAATGAAAAAGTACATGATGTTTTTAAAGCACTTCACGACCAAGTTACAGAAGAAGACAGTTTGCTGATTTACTATGCAGGACACGGTGATATTGATGATAAAATGGGGATTGGCTATTGGATTCTTCATGATGCTCAATTAGATAAAATACCTACATATTTTCCAAATAGCACACTAATAGATTATGTAAAACGCTTTAAGGCTAAACATATAATATTGATTTCAGATTCTTGTTTTTCCCGTACAATACTATTGGATGCAGATAATAAAACTTCATACAGAAGCATTTATGACTACGAGAAACAAATATCTCGTTGGGCAATAACATCAGGAAGGAAACCTGTCCCAGATGGACCTAAAGGAGGACATAGTCCTTTTGCCGAATCAATCATTGAATTTTTAAATGAGCAGAGCAAAGATTTTCTTATTTCGGATTTAATTCAAAATTTAAAGAAAATATCATATAATTCTGACCAAAACCCACAAGGCTCTCCAATAGCAAATGTCGGGCATGGCGGTGGAGAATATATTTTCAAGCCACAGTTGGTAAAACGCAAAAAACGAACGATATTGGATGATGAACTCAAGGGATATAGCGATGTTTCAAAAATATTACAATTATCTCAGCCACAAGCACAATTTAATGAAGATAAATCATTTGAAGATAAATCGCAAAAAATAGGTTATTCCTTATTTATGAGAAATAATAAACTTGTAAAACAAGTGGAATACTATCTGTATTTGTATAAAGGAATAATTCAAACCGCTACATTAAATTACCTAAAAAGTAAATGTTCTGAAATTTTTAAAAGTAAAAACTTCATTATTTTAATTCCGCGAGAAGAAGAACAGAAAAATCAAGAAGTGAGAAAGAGGAATATTCAAGATAAGTTTAAGCCAACTTCCATCTATTATATAGATGAGTTTATTTGGGAGTATTGTACTCCAAAGGGATTTACAAATAAAACAGAATCTAAATTGTTGGATATAAATAATTTTGTGAAACCAAGAGTATTAAATGAAAACAAAGAAGAAATTGGGTTTGAAGATTTAACAAATTGGTTATCCGCCCCAAATGAACAGGTGTTGGTTTTAAAAGGGAATGGAGGTATAGGAAAGACAACCGTAGCAAAATACATTGCAGATTTCTTTCAACTGGGAAGGGACAATGTTCAAAAGCAAAAGAAATCATTATTTATAGAATCTTCGGAGATTATTGATGAATTAAAACGTACTCAAAATACAGAACAAGAACTAAATATTTATAGCTTTTATGAGGCTGACTTTTCCAAGAATGGTGATTTTCAAGATAAACTTAATGATGTATTATTCAAAGTAAATTTAGACAATGGAAATTTATTAGTAATTATTGACGGATTAGATGAAATCATATCAAAAGTACCCAATTTTGATGTGAACGTATTTTTAAATTCTATTTTTGGTTCATACAATGAAATTGGTAACGCGAAAGTGATAATTACTTGTAGAAACCATTTTTGGGATAGTAGCAAAATAGAAGAAGATTTTCAATTGAAAGTTGTAGAATTATTACCGTTTGATGAACCGCAAGCGAAAAAATTCTTTGATAAAAGTTTTAATAATACAACAAAAAGGACAGAGAAATGTATCAAGATTGCAAAAGAATTTATATCAAAAACAACAGATATTCAAAATATTGATTTCCAGCCATATGTATTGGATATTATTAAGAATATTGTTGAATCGGACGGAGATATAATGATAGAAGATGCTTCTTTTGATTCAAGATACTTAATCAGAGATAACAAAAGTGATTATATTATTTACAATGTTTGTCGTCGCGAAATTAAAAGAATTGAACAAATCCCTGTTGATGAACAAATTAAAATCTTTTTAGCTTTATCTGTAAAATATGATGGCCTAATTGCAGAGTCTAAGTTTTCTGAACTGATAAATAACAATTCCCAATTAGTAGACAAATCTAAAATTGAAGCATTGAAATCTCATCCGTTTATAACTACGTCTAAAAATAACTGTATCTTTAGATATGATTTTTTAGTTGATATTTTTAAAGGAATATATTTGAAGTCGATTCTTGACGCTAATAATGCTGAACAGATAACGGAAGATACGATACAACTAATATCAAACAACTGCTCTTTGAATTCAAATTTGACGCGCGAAGTGGTTAATAGGATAAAACAACTGACAGACGAAGAGATATTTAGAATTATTGAAATTATCAATGCAATCCAAGAATTGGATGTAAAAAGTAATGTGAAAATTAAAGCTGTATCTGGCTTGTTTGCCATAGCATTACGATTTACTCATACAAAAAGAGGTAACAGTATAGAATCTAATACTGACCTGTTGAATAATTTATTTGCAAGTAACAATAGTATCCAGAATTTATGTATCATTGATTTTTCGTCATACGAAAATACAATAAAATTTGATTTCTCAGATAAAACACTTAATGATTGTCATATTGAAAATTACTCAGATTTTTGGTCATGTAAATTTAATGAAAAAACACTTTTTAAAGATTGTAAGCTATATAGTTTGCACAATGAGTCTGACCAAGAAATTGAAATAAAAGAATCCCAATTTCAAAATTGTACAAAAGATTCTTCAATTAATGAAGTCTTCAAAAATTCAGATTTAAAAGAAAAAAACATTGAAGCAAAAATTCAATCTTTTTTAGACTCTTTCTTTGGTATTTTTCTATCAAAAGGAAGGCTTGAAAAGCAAAGCTATGATGATAATATCAAACACAACATTAAGGTAAGATATGCAGGAATAAGACCTCAATTATTCAAATTGGAAAAATTAATTAAATTACTGGAACATAATAATATAATAACAGATTATATAGATGAAACCCATAGGGATAGAAAACTAAAAATTTCAGATGACTATAAAATGGATATTACAAAATTCTGTAAAGAAGGTACAATCTCGTCTAAAATGAATAAGATAATAAAATTGCTTGCTAAAAACTTGAATTGATAATTAACAAATTAATAAGGAAGGATACATGTCTCATTTTTACAGGATTGAAAATATACACGACAGGTGGTACAAAGACTTTCTAAGCATATATTCCGTATCGTTTCCCGTTTATGAACAGCGAAGCCATGAACAGCAGTTGTATGCCTTTGGCAATACGCGTTACCGGTTGTTTTGCCGGATCAATGAAAACAGGTTGGATTCATTCCTTTCCTTCTGGAACTTTGAAGAATATGTTTACATGGAACATTTTGCCGTAAATGATAAAGCCAGGGGTCAAAATATCGGAACAAATACGTTGAGGCAATTCGGGGAAGAAATAAACAAGATGATTATACTGGAGATAGACCCGGTTATAGATGAGATAACTGAAAAGAGGCTGTTTTTTTATCAAAAACTGGATTTTAAATTATG